>JBEITS010000029.1:0-9872 GCA_040374805.1 Campylobacterota bacterium
AGAGAGACTTGTCGGGGAATCTATTTTTTCTGGTATGTTGGGTATGGTTTGGCGTTTCTTATGAAATGTCTGTGAATGACGAGGAGCATCCATGAATAATCAAACAATAGATCAAAAACTGGGGAAACCAGTTTCTAGTTTTGTAGTGCTGACAAATTTCGGCACGTCCATTTCCGAGAAATTTGTCTATACGACAGAAGTATCTAGAATCTTATTAGTTGGTGAACCTCGAGTATTTGAGACTCTAAGGTTCATACCTGGAATTTGCGCATTGATGGGACTTGTTGCACAATTTAATGGCTGGTTTTTTTATAATCGATTTGAAAAGTTTATTAGAAATAGCGAAAAATGTTCTCAAGGCCAATTGCAAGAAGCAATTGAAGATGCGGTAGTACTTACCACGTATAATACAAATGCATATTCAGTCAGCAGATTATTAAATTATTTGTCTGAAGCATTAAAAGGCGAAATAGGCTACATCAAGGAGCAGATTAAGTATGATTCTAAATGGGATCATAAATCTTCTAGAGCCCTGAAAAAATGGGGCGCACTGGCTGCTGGTTTAATGGCTTTTATATTTGTTAATCAATGTATTGGATGTATTGGAGACAGCGCTTCTACGATTGAGTATATCAGAGGCTTTGCTGCCATGGGCCTGATTCTGGCTTCATATCAAACCGTAAAGAATTGCTATAAAGTTTTGACTACAAATTCCAATACAAGTAATGAGCATTTAGGTAAATACGAAGAATTATTATTGTTTGTTCAAGAACTTAAAGAGCAGCTAAAAACAAATGGTTTTATTGCTGTTACATTGCGGAATGGACATACAGCTACCATAGCGAATGATATGTTTAATACCGTAAAAATTAGTTAACAACATTATAAATAACAAAAAGAAGAAGGAGCAAAAGCTGGATTATTAGTTTTAGTTATGCTTGGTTTTGCTCAGGTTTTTCTAATTTTACTCCACTCCCACCAGGGCGTTTTTTCACCGGTCTGAGCTTCGTGAATAATGGCAGCAAATACGTCCCACACGCACGGGTCATGTTTTTGCCCTGTTATTTTCTGAAGTTTTTCGTAGAGATGATCAGGATTTTGCTTTGAGAGCTGTGTAATCGAGGTTATTCCCAAGAGATGCAAGTCTTTGAGCGTGGCGGGGCCAACGTTCATTAGGGTGAGTAATTCACTTGTTCGTTTCATTTTGTCTCTTTTCCTGCGTATACGTTATCCAGATGGGCTTGCTCATCCTGAAGCGAAATACCCAGCCTCTTTAAGCTTTTGCCAGGTTTTTACCCTAAAAATTGTGTTGGCGAGGGGTGTTGATGATAGCGCCAACTGTATAGCCCTTGGCGTTCAACGCTTTATCAACGTCTTTTGCACTGTCTTTATCGATTCCGCTATCGATAAGAACGGCCACCTTATTATGTACGTACACACCAATAGAAAGCCGGCCGCTGCAAAAATAACTGTTGCCGACGACGTGTTTGAGTTCAATTGTTGCCATAGTGGCCTCAGGTTGTTATTGAATTTTTACAATCTTCTTTTTGCCGGCTTTGATGATCATGCCAGAAGCCGGAATAAATGTTGCCTTGAAGTCTGTGATAGTCACATCGTCGATACTTACTGCGCCTTGTTCAATCATGCGTTTGGCATCTGAAGATGATGCAATGGCACCGATTTCTTTAAGAAAATCAACAATCCAATACTCGCCTGTTTTTTGTGGCACAACAGCTTGTGCGTTGGAATAATCTTGTTTCTGAAAGAGGGCTTCAAAATGTGCGCGAGCGGCTGTGGCTTGTTCTGCTCCCCAGAATTTACTTACAATTTCCGCAGCAATTTGCTTTTTCAGTTCCATCGGATGAAGCTCGCCTGAAGCCATGCGCTGCGTGTAGCTCTCGATTGTTTCTTTGCTGGTGTGGAGCAAGAGGCTTGCGTATCTGAGGATGAGTTCATCGGAGACAGACATGAGCTTGCCAAACGCATTTTCTGCCGTTTCGAAAAGACCAATGTAATTTCCGTAACTTTTGGACATTTTTCTGACGCCATCAAGGCCTTCAAGAATAGGCAGCGTGATGATGACTTGCTGCTCTTGCCCGTAGCAGCTTTGAAGATGTCTGCCCATAAGAAGGTTGAAGGTTTGGTCGGTTCCACCGAGTTCAACGTCTGCTTTAAGTGCAACCGAATCGTATCCCTGCATTAAAGGATACAAAAGTTCATGCATGCTGATGGGCTGCTGCTCGGCAAGGCGTTTTTTAAAGTCTTCACGTTCGATCATGCGTGCAACGGTTGTTGTGGAACAAAGTGCAATTGTGTCGGCAAAAGTGAGCTTAGAGAGCCATTCGGAGTTGTACACAACCGTTGTTTTTTGAGAGTCTAAGACGCGTGCAACTTGAGCTAAATATGTTTCAGCGTTTTTCTTAATTTCTTCATCGGTAATTTGAGGGCGTGTTTTAGATCGTCCTGTAGGGTCGCCCACTTTGGTTGTGTAATCACCAATTAAAAACATAATTGTATGACCAAAATCCTGGAACTGTTTGAGCTTAGAAAGCACAACAGTATGACCAAGATGAAGATCGGCTGCTGTTGGATCGCATCCGAGCTTGATGATTAAGGGGCGGTTTTCTGAGAGTTTTTTTAAGAGCAGAGCTGGGTCGACAATTTGTTCGATCCCAATCATTAAGTGGTTAAGTTGTTCTTGGGGGGAGAGTTGCTTTGTGTTCATGGATGTTTTGCTGCGTTAAAAGGTTCTAAAAACGAGGATGTGAAACATTGTTTTAATACCGCCTGTGATGAGCAGGAGAAAGTTAGAAAATCCTTCAGCTACTCCAGGGATGATAAGAAGTCCAAGTAAAATGAATAATCCGTATGATGAATACCATTCAATAAAGTCTTCGTGCTCTTCAGGAATGAGAAGCAAAATGATGCGTCCTGCTGGCTGAGGAGGAAGCGGGATGAGGCTTAAAACACCTAAGAAGATTCCGATTGTTGATCCAAAATCTAGGAATTGCCAAACATGGTTCTGAAGGCTTCCCAGCGTAGTTATTCCTTCTACGGTAAAGAAGCTGCCTTCGCCGAGTCTCATAAGAAGCATTGCGCAAAATGAGAAAAACATTGCGCCAATAGGGCCAGCAAGCAGCGAAAGAGCTTCGCCAAGGATAGGATCCTTGAAGTTGTCAGGATTAATAGGAACATCGATAGTGCGGCGCAGGCCAGAAAAAATAACAATCAAAAAGACAATTCCTGAGAGGATAGAGCTTTTGAAAAGTGTGTTGGTTAAAATTATTGCGCCCCAGAAAAGAGCACTTCCAAGAATATCAACGTGGACAGAGGGGTTGAGCGTTAAAAAACCTTCGTTTTTCGGGGTTCTATCACCAAAAAAATGTGCGGTAAGAGCGCTAAAAAAATTATAAAAAGTACATGCGAGCACGAAGCCAGGAAAAATATAGAGAAATGCAAAAATGCCATCATTCAGAGATCCAGGCATGGGATAATCCTTTTTAGGTGTAGAAGAGCTATTTTTCTTAGCAGATTTTGAGCATAAGAGAGTTTTATCTGAGGGTCAATTAACCTGGCCAATTCGAGTTTAATTATTGTAGAAGCGTTTACTTCTTAA
Source organism: Campylobacterota bacterium (assembly GCA_040374805.1). Classification (GTDB taxonomy): domain Bacteria; phylum Babelota; class Babeliae; order Babelales; genus VHBT01. The sequence continues at coordinate 3,617 of JBEITS010000029.1, forward strand.
AAACTTGTACTACACTATGCGCGTTCTGCAAAATGCAGTAAATCGATAAATTTTGATGACGATGCCATAGGGCACGGCGGAGGAAATCCGATGACTCTTCGTAAGCGTGTGGTAAGAACTGCGCAGCCGGGGGCGCCTCTGGAGCGCAATCTAGCTGTTGCCAATAAATCGAGTGCTGATCAATGGTGGCACTATTTTATTCCTCCCATTCTTTTATCGGTTGTCACCGCGATTGTTTATTATCCATCGCTTGTGTATCCCTTTCAATTTGATGATCTTGCAAATATTAGTAAAAAATTTGATATCCGTTTCTTGGATTGGAAAACTCATCTGTTCGGTTATTCGCGTTGGGTTGGTGAGCTTTTAAACCGCATTACGTATCAGGTGGGTGAGTACTTTAGATTTGGTGGCGGGGGCTTTGATCCGTATTATTATCGCGTAATTAATACGGGCATTCATATCGCAACAGGTATGCTTGTTCTAGCGTTTGTCTATCGCTTGCTGAGTCGATTAACCGATGACTCCTTTCTTAAAAATAATGCGCTTAAAATTGCGTCTCTGACCTCTGCATTATTCTTGTTGCATCCTGTTCAAACGCAAACTGTTTCGTACATCATTCAAGCGCGGCTTGAAGGGATGGCCACATTTTTTACGCTTATCGCTCTTTTGCTTATGGTTGTTGGGATGCAAGCGCGGTCGATGCTTACATCGGTTGCTGCATATGCATTGGCGGGTTTTGTTGCATTTGTTTCGTGTGGGACCAAAGAGATTGTTGTGGTGCTCCCCTTCTTGGGAGTTTTGGTAGATTTGTTTTTTGTTGCTCGTGGTGATGTAAAAAAAGTTTTTAAGCGAGCTGCTTTGCATGCAATTATTGGTGTAATTATTTTTGTAACGCTTGCTAAATTTCTTAACGTTGGTTTTTTCAAAAAAGTTCTTTCGATGTCAGAAGTTGTTTCCAATAATCGTGGAAATATTTTGAATGGCGGACATGCAAATGCAATTACGGCATGGCATTTTTTGATCTCGGAATTTAAAGTTATTTTGCATTATCTTACGATCTTCTTTGTTCCGCTGGGACTGAGTGTTGAGTACGATTGGAAAATGGTTAATGGCTTTTTTGCACCTGATTGTATTTTTCCATTACTTGGGTTGCTTGCACTTGGTGGTTATGCCATTTATCGCTGGACGCAAGATTCAAAATCTTTGTATTCCTTTTCGCTTGCGTGGTTTTTTATTGCCGTAGCTCCACGCTCAACTATTTTGCCTTCACCTGAATTGGTGTGTGATTACAAAACGTATCTTGCTTCGATTGGTGTATTCTTTTGGATGGCTGTGATGCTGGTTCATCTATACGATTATGCGTATGAAAATGATTTTTTTGCACTTTTCCCTTCATCTCGCCAAATGCAAACGAGTGTGCTCAGTTTGGCATGTGTTGTGGGGCTTGGGTACGCAGCACACCAACGTAATTTGGTGTGGGAAACGCCTGTTTCGCTATGGCTTGATATTGTAGAAAAAGCACCGCTGAAAGCACGTGGTCAGAATAATTTGGGTGTTGCGCTGTCTGAGGCAGGGCGCTACGAAGAGGCGATTCCGCATTTTATTCAGGCGGTTAAGTTGGATAAACAATATTCCGATCCATGGAGCAACATTGCCGTTTGTTATTCTGTGAAAGGTAACGATGATTCTGCTATTCAAGCATTACGCGAGGCTATTAGGCTTAATCCTGAATATGCCGAAGCACAAAATAATTTAGGTTCGCTTCTTATTAAAAAAGGTGAATTTGTAGCGGCTGAAGGCTCGCTTAAAAATGCGGTTCTTATTCGTCCGCATTATGGAAAAGCGTGGTTTAATTTAGGGCGCTTATATCTTGAGCAGAAGAAGCATGATGAAGCTTGGCAAGCATTTTTGAATGCAACCAAAGGTGATTTGGATAATGCAAATGTATTTAATATTGTTGGGCAAGTTGGTCTGCAGATAGGTAAATATGAAGGTGCTGTTGTAGCGTTTCAGGAGGCGCTTAAACGCGCTAATGGCGAAGAAGATGCGAACGTTGAATTTAATTTGGCTAACGGATATTTCTTAACTAATCGTTATTCAGAGGCGCGGCAAATTTTTAATAAACTTGCCCTTAAACATCCAGAAGAGCATCGTTTTGGGTATAATTTAGCTGAAACACTGTTTATGCAAGGCGATTTTTCTCAGGCGCAGCCGCTGTTTGCTTCAATTGCGAAAAAGACAGACACGTTGCCAAATGCACCAATGCGTGCGGCTCAATGCTTAGAAAAGAGTGGCTTGCTTAAAGAAGCGGCTGAATATGTTGGTACTATGCTTGCTTCATCTGCATCTGAACAAACAAAACATGTTTTGCAGCAAGAAAAAAAACGTCTTGAATTTGCCGCACATCTGCAGGCATCGGGTGGCGTGGTAACTGCGCAAGATATGCAACGTCTCTTGGGCGATTCTTTGGTTCAAACCACAGAACAGGTAACATAAGAACGATTTAGGCGGGGATATATGACGCGCACAGCTTTATACAGCTTTTTTTCTGCCATAAGCGTCATAGCCTTTTTTGTCTATTCGGTAGCTTTTGCAAGTCCGCTATTTTTTGAGGATGTTGTAGCGTTGGGTGGCGGGGGAGCCTCTGCCGGATTGGGCAATTTTTTTTTAGCTCAATCCCGATGGGCTGTATCGTTTTGGAATTATATTACGCTTTCGTATTCTGGACTTTCTATCGAGGCGTTTCGATTTCAAAATTTTGTGCTGCACGTACTGATTGCGTGGGTTCTTTTGCTTTTGTTGAATTTTGTTTTCAAGCAGAGTCCAGAAAAAGGTTGGATTTTTAGGCGGAGACGTTTGCTTGCGCTCTCTTCAAGCGCGCTATTTTTGTTGCATCCTGCGCAAGCGCAAACTGCATTGCATGTTGTGCATATGCGGCTTGAGGGGCTTATGGTTTTGTGCGTGCTTGTTGTTTGCTATGGCATGATGCGAGCGATTGTTTCAGGCGAGCGGCTGGAGCGTAATGGCTGGTTTTTTGCAAGTTTGGCATTGAGTGTGCTAGCTGTGGGGACTAAGGAATCTATTATTGTTACACCATTTTTGGTCTTGCTTTTGGATTGGTTTTTTATTGCGCGCGCCCAGCTTGATGAAATCAATAAGCGCTTGGTGATGTATGGAATATTTTTTGGGTTTTTTTACGTAGTTTTTTTTATTATCAATTCGCAGTTTAGTTTGTTGAGTCTTATTACGGGACAAATGTCCGTGCTTTCTCGACCGGGTAACTTGGTTACATCTTCCTATCAGCAACCGTTATCTGCGTATCCATATTTTTTAACGCAGATTCCTCTTGTTTTTCATTACCTTAGCATTTTTTTAAATCCGTTTGGCTTGTGCGTAGATTATGATGTTCCCATGATTTTTTCTTGGAATAATCCGATTGTTGTTTTTTCGGCGTTAGCAATTGTAGCCCTTGTTGTGGGAGTTGTTGCTGCGTGGTATCTGAAGCGATCTAATCTTGTTTCTTTTGGTTTGATTTGGTTTTTTATTGCGATAGCGCCACGCGTAACTCTTGTGCCCTCAGCTGATATTGTGGGCGATTATAAAATGTTTCTTGCATCTGTAGGCATGCTGGTGCTGCTTTCAGCAGTATTTTTGTGGGTTATAGATTGGGTGCGTTTGAATACCGGGCTGCTTGACTCCAAAATAAGTAAGGTAGTTTTGGGGGGGGCTATTGTGTGGTTGTTTGTGATGCTCACCTCAGAAACGCGCAACCAATGCGTGTTGTGGAGCGATTCTGTGGCATTTTGGGAATATGTGAAAATTCGCACCCCGGGTAGAGCGCGCACGGTGCACAACTTGGGCGTTGCGCTTGCGGGTGTTGGGCGCGTAAGCGAGGCCATGGATTGTTACCATGAGGCGGTAGTGCTTGATGATCAATATGCTGAACCGTTGGTTAAATTGGGAGAATGCTATCAAGAGCGAGGCGATACATCGCGAGCTCTTTCGTATTACCAGCGCGCAGAGAGTGTTGAAACACAGCCGATTGTTGAACTGCATAATAATAAGGGGCAGTTGTACGTTGCTCAAGGTGATTTGCTTCGTGCAGAAGAAGAGTTTAAAAAAGCGTTAGCAGCTCAGCCTCACTTTTCTAAAGCTCTCTTTAATTACGCTAATTTGCTTAAAAAACAGGGGCAATTTGCTCAGGCGTATTCGGTAATTAATGAATGTGTTAAATCGTCTGTTCATTCTGCAGATGCTGCGATGTTATTTTTAAAAGCTCGGCTTGCGTTTGAGGTGCGCGATTTTAGGGAAGTTATTGCAACATTAGAACCGCGTCGCGAGACTATTGGAGAAGATATTGCTTTGCAATTTATGCTCGCATCTTCGTATTACAGCATGGAAAATTACAGGAAGGCTTCAGAGCTTTTTGATAGGGTTTATAGCAAGAGGCCAGATAATCTTGATGTGGCCTATAATTATGCTCAATCGCTTATGAAACTTGAACGCTATTCCGCGGCTGTTCCATATTTTCAGCAATGCAGTGTAGCTCCAGAAAAGTATCCTTTTGCTCCATTACATGCCGCCACGTGCTTGCATCGTAATGGAAATCATATGGCTGCAAAAACAGCACTTGCGTCTTTGGAGCAATCATTTCTTTCTGAGCCTGTTCAGGCAGAACTTGCGCTTGTTAAGCGTGACATGCAGCTTATGGCCTAAAAAAGCAGGAGCGCTTACAAAGAATATGTAGGCGCTCCTGCGGGTTGGGAGGACAAGGTGGAGTGTGGCCCGTAAGGGCGCGAGATTTGTAATAGTTATGCCATGTGTTCTTCGTGTTGCCTGATGAGTGCTTCAGATTGAGTGCATAATGCTTTTACGCGCGCTGTTTGCATTTCGGTGGTTTCGCTCATTTCTTGGAGTTGAGCTGTAAGTGCGGAAATATCATCGTGGACCATGCGTTCTGGTTCTGAGGCTGCACTGGTTGTGGTTTTAGGCGTTTTTCCTGAAAAAACTCTTACAAGGCCTTTTTGAACGTAATCTCTCACAAGCATTTCAGCGGCGTGTTTAAGAAGTTCTTGGGCTCGGTCTTGATGTGGAGTTGCAAGCTCACGCATTTTATATGCATACGGTTGAAGGTGCGTTAACGCTCTTCGTGCGGTTGTTGCTTTTCCTGCAGATACAGGTGCTACGCAAATAAGTGCTACAGCTACAAAGAATAAAGAATAAAGTTTTTTGGTCATCATATGGCCTCCCAGACATTTTAGATGTGTTCTTGTCACTAACTTTTCTAATTGTAACAACCCTGTGTAGATCAGACAAAGGGGAGGGGGTGCGAGCAAGAAAAGGGCCAATTTTGGTAAAAAATGAGGGACTTTGGCAAAAGTATGCCAGAAGTTGTGATCGCCTTGGGGCTTTATAAAGATTGATACTAAAGGCTTTTGGATGAAAAAGCGCACGTGGGAGAGTTTGGATGAGCGCGATTTATACAAAAAAGGCACTGTCTTTCTGAGAAACAGTGCCTTTTTTGTGATTTTGCGTCGATTTAGATTGTTGCGAGCAACAAAGATAAAACAGACATCAACTTAATAAGAATATTAAGAGCAGGTCCTGACGTATCTTTGAAGGGGTCGCCAACGGTATCGCCAACAACTGCAGCTTTATGAGCATCTGAGCCTTTTCCGCCAAAGTTACCTGCCTCGATATATTTCTTAGCGTTGTCCCATGCACCGCCGGTGTTTGCCATCATAAGAGCAAGAGGAACACCAACAAGTGTTGCTCCAGCTAAGAATCCGCCAAGGGCAAGTTTGCCTTGAAGACCAAAGCCATAGCGAATGATAACAGGCATTGCGATGGTGATAATACCAGGAAGGATCATTTCGTATAATGCAGCTTCAGTTGAGATTTCGATGCAACGTTCGTAATCAGGTTCAGCCGTTCCCGCCATAAGGCCGGGAATTTCTTTGAACTGACGGCGAACTTCAATAACCATTTTCCAAGCGGCGCTTCCTACAGATTTCATGGTAAGAGCAGAAAGAAGGAACGGCATAGCTGCGCCAATAAACATTCCGGTGATAACCGTTGCATCAATCAAGCTGAGCTGTGTAAGGCCTGAAGCAGAGCAATAAGCTGCAAACATTGCAAGGGCTGAAAGAGCTGCAGAACCAATAGCAAATCCTTTTCCAAGGGCTGCTGTCATGTTGCCAAGCGTATCAAGACGGTCAGTTATTTTACGAACTTGTGGTCCAAAACCAGCCATTTC
>JBEITS010000060.1:0-6393 GCA_040374805.1 Campylobacterota bacterium
ATAAAAAAGATCGTTCCAACATGAACGCGCATACTTAAAATTAAGCTGCTGCTTTTGAGTGCTTGCATCAAACAATAAATCATGTCCCGCCAAGTAACGAAGATAATTATCTGCTGTAGATGCAAATGCGATTGCTGGGGTTTCATCTAACGGATTAGACTTACGATCAACCGTATAAATAGCATGATTACTTGCAACCAATGCAGCAAACGCACAAATATCCTGCAGCTGAAGTGGGTTCTTTTTAAACCAAACAACGGCGCTATTGCCCAAATCACCCGTCAATGAAAAACCATCACGAGCGGAAGAAAGAAAAAGCTCACTTCTTGCATGAGACGAAGTTCTAAAAAGGCGTGCATAATACGGCCACTCTGGGGTCGCCTTTGCGTCTCCAATTAAACGATCTTCCGACGAAAACTGATACCTTTGCCCATTGATACAAGCAGGATCGTTGTACGGAACAACCGAACCCGCAGATACACTCACAGCAAGGCTAACAAGAAAAAGTAAAAATAGCCGAACCATACGCATCATTTACACCTGCAACACAGACCGTTTACACATAACGATATAACCGGAATTTCGACTGCATCTTACTAAAAGACCATACCGCACGCTACGATATGATAAACCAATGCAACGTGTACACAAAAAAGAATGCCTTTTCTTTCTATGCCTCACATTACGAAACAATCAACCGCAAGCCGCCACTAGTTATTTTAAAGCTTTGTCCATCAGACTGTAGCCCCGTAATATCCCCCGTACGAGCATCCTCAGAAATCAACACATCGGTTGGCTTTAAGGTAACCGAAACACCCGATCCGGTCGTCAGCTGATATGTTCCGTTCGCAAGCTTATAATCAAGCCCTTTAATCAAAGAAGTGGTTACCTTACTTAAAGATTTTACAATATCAAGATTCACGCTCGAAGAAGTTGCGAAGAACTCTTTTTGCAAAATAGCCTGGAAGAGAACACGACCACCCTCAACCGTGCCATCAACTGCTTGAATAATTCCACCACCCGTAATATCTCCACCACGATTATCCCAGTTAACAGGAAGAATAACATTTGCATTTCCCGCAGGCGCATACCTGTTGTCACCCAACGAAAGAGTTCCGCCCTGAGAAACGGTGAGCGCCCCCTGTGATGCAAAGGTCCACGAGTTGATAAACGCATGGGTTTGAGCATTATTATTCAAACTCATTTCCACAATTCCACGATCTCCAATTTCGAGCGCAGAACGGTCGGTAAAGTATAGGTTAAAGAAGCCTTGATTAAAGATAATACGCGAAGCCAACGTATAATTATCCGAACTTAAACTTCGAGGAATACTTGCACGCACATATCCATGCCGAGAAACCTTAAGATCAAAATAATCACTATCAGCAGCCCCTAATGTTAATTTTCCATCTGCAACATTAATTTCACCGTTTGTTGTAACATTAATTTTGCCGCGCCCCTGAACCGTCAATCGCCTATGATCTGCAACACTTAATTGGGCATTATCACTTACAATAATTTCGGGCCTATCATCATTAAAATAGCGCGGATTATCGATTGCGATATTCGCACTAAAGGTTGATCCCTGGCAAATAATTTGCGAACCATCGGCAAATCGAACAGTTCCATTGCCCACAAATCTTATGGTTGAATTTTTGGGAAGCGTCAGCTGATACCCCAAAGGAACACCCGCGATCCATGACGGAGTTGCACCATCTTGATAGTTGCCAAACGTTAATGTTGCACCATCAGACAATTGAAAAATTAACTCAGCACCTTCATCGATACTCAAGTTACCCAAAATATTAAAATCACTGCTTACCGCAACAACGTTTTGCCCTTTAGTAACATACAACGTATCAACCTCTTTAAGCCCTGCAAATGTTCCATCTGAAGCTATTTGCAACTCTGCTGGATCTCGCAATGGAATAGGCGCAAGCGCTCTTACACGTTTTTGCTCCAATTTAGAACCACCCGTTAAACTCACAGAAAATGGAACCCAGTTGTCTGGCAAGAATCGAGTGAGCGAACCTCCTGCCGTTAAGGCAATATCCCCAACGCCACGAGAAAGAGCCATGCGCCCCATCACACGAACCGTTGGAGTAGGAATAAGAATACGCCCCCGAGTTTCCATTGATCTCAAATTCACACAATCATTCAAATAGGTCTTATACCGAGCTTCAGCTAGCGAACGCATCGTTGAAAACTCATGTAATTGATGGGCCGAAAAAAGACCCCCATTTAAATCATCAAATAATGTTGGGGTTCTGCTGGAAATAAGATCGATAGGGTTTGGCATTCCAGACGGTGCAAGATCTGTCCCCTGGCGAACGGTAAACTGCGTTGAAGCAACACGAATAGGATTTGTAGTAATTGTAATGGCCTTGCCCGAAATAAATGAACGCTCCCCTGCAACCACAGACTTATCACGCAACAAATTGAGAGTAACTTGGTCATTCAAGAAGTTAATGCCCGCATTCCCGCCCACAGACGTCAATGGACAAAAACCATCGGCAAAACTTACATTCGGCAAATCTGCACCCGATTGAAGAGCGAAGAATACGTTCAGAACGTTCTCTGGAGCAAGACCAAACAGAATAGAACCACTCAGCGTTACATTGTTTGCAAGAAGCACAATGCCCGCGTCACGCCCCTGAACCAACAAGCTCATATTGGTATCTCTTGTAATATCAACCACCGAGGTATCTGTTACACCAACAACCCCAACAATACGGTTGTTTCCAGGATCAACCGTAAATGAGTATTGAACGTTTTCTATCCCAACAAGCTCAATATCCTCTAGAAGAACCGTGTTAGAAGATATAATAAAAGCAAAATGGTCATCCAAAGGAGCCAAGGTCAATTTTTTACGACCACCATTACCTCTAATACGCAGAACATCTGTAGCCCCGCCTAAAACATATCGACCTTCCGTAAGAACCACATCTTGGTCGAGCTCCCACAAAACGTCATTTAACATACGCATTGTTCCGCCGGATGAAACATTTAACGTATTGTTTGCAATACGAAGCAAATTCACATTTTTAAAGGTAGCCGTAATACCCGTGGGAATATTGAGCTGAGAGAGATCACCCTTAGAAAAGAGAATTTCCACACCCCCACCATCAAGCTGCGCATTTCCTGAATACGTAATTATCTGATTTGGTTCTAAAGTTAAGTTTTGACTTAACACAATATCGGTAAACACGTTTCCATTAAGAAGTCTGCGAGCAGATTCTGAGCTAATATGCGCCAAATCTGTAAGCTGCCTAATTTGGCCACCATTAATTTTTCTAATGTATGGATAGTTGTCGCCCTGGAACAAAAAGAACCCAGTATTGTCAGCACAATCAAGCCACACAGTTCCACCATCAACCAAAAGAAGTGATGTTGCAGTAAACGAAAGGTCTTGCTGCCCAATTCTAAAGGTGCTTGCGCCACCCTTAACAAGATACGTTCCCGATGTAATTGTCATGGTTACACTTAGGCTCAAGTTCACATCAGAAAAAAGAAGTGTTGATGTGGGAGCTAAAGATAAACAGTTCTGAACAACATTATTAACATTTACACCACTCAACTTAAGAACAGCATTATGCTCTAAATTTAAACATCCTTCAGCCAGCAAATCTAATGTTGAACCACCGCCAACAAGATTTGACTCTCCTTCAAACGACCAGGTACCCGTTAGAGTTGTAGCGCCCGTAAGGCCAATCGTATGCATATTTCTAAAGATTAATTCTGTAGACCACTGATCAGCTGTCCCTGAGAGCCGCAAAGACCCAGCACCTTGACCATCAACAATCCCCGGCCCTACAATCTTACCATTATACCCAAGCGCTACATCGGCCTCTAAAACCAACGTTCCGCCATTGAGAATGATGGGCTGGTTAATAACATTATCAACAGCAAGCGTAAGAGACGTATTGCTATCAAGCAACGTGATAGGGTTTTGAAGATAGGCATTACCCTCAATACGATTATTTGTAGAGCTGACATTAATTGGACCATCAATAGTCCCAAAAGTAGCCGCAAGCTTTGTATTGCCCGCTAAAACAAACGTTCCATTGGCAAGTTGCGAAAAATTCCCATAAAGCCCAACAGATGTTGTATCTCCACCACCATGAAGAAATCGCCCGTCATTTGAAACTTCAATACTTCCGCCAAAAATCTCGGCCGTATCAACCTGCGTAACCGTTCCTCCAACAACGGGCAAAACAGCGGTATCAATATAAAATTTGCTGTTGGCATTCAAATTAATTGTCGACTGCGGACTGGAAAAATGAATGTCCGCAGACAGCTGCTTTCCACCAACAAACGCAAAAAGCGCACACATAACAATGACTATTTTTTTCATGCCATCTCCCCAAGAATGCTGAGGCGCACCAATGCACCTCGCAGCGAGAGTAGGGATCTGGAGCTACGCGAGTCAATAATCGCTAAAGGCGTTGCAAAAATAATAAAAGCCACAGCCGCATCATTTCTTTTGCGGATGTGGCTTTGTGAACGTAATTCACCAATAATCATACAATTCGGAACTTAAAAAGTTATCCTCTGCTCGTTCCATGAGTTGCAAGACCTAATCTGTTATTTACAGCCTTCCACTCGTCGCTTGTAGGGGGAGCCTGTATCAAAATTTTATCTAATCCCAACGTATCCAGCTCCAAAATAGCGTCAAAAATATCTCTGCCGTACTCAACAGAATTATTGGCCAATTTCTTTACCGAAAAAATGCTCGGAGAAGCTGCCTCTCCAGAATAAACCACCAACCCAAACCTTTTACCTGCATTCTCTTCTCGTTCTATATATCTTTTAATATCTTCTAAGGTCATTAATTGAGCCCGAGTATTTGGTGGTTGATAGTGCTCTCTCATGCAGCCTGAAGCGCCGCCGATTTTTGCTACAGAGTCACTAATTGCAACGACAAGAAAATCTTCCAGCTTCTTTTTAGTTATAGGACCAGGCCGAACAATACGCCGAGCAAGAGGATCTAATATGGTAGATTCCAAACCAAACGTACACGGACCCGCATCAAGCACAGCTGATATTCTTCCCGCCATACCTGCTACCACATGAGCTGCTTTTGTGGGACTTGTTTGTTTATGCAAATTGGCAGAAGGTGCTGCAATTCCCGCGCCAGGCCCCATCCGCCTCAAAACTGTTAAAAATGTATCATGAGCAGGAATGCGTATACCAATTGTATCCCGCCCGCCCGTTACAACACGATCTACATCATCATTTTTTTTAAGAATCATTGTAAGTGGCCCCGGCCAAAATCTTGCACCAAGACTTACAACTTCTTCAGAAACATCTTTTGCCCAGAAAGAAAGAACATCTCTTACAGCCCGTTTCTTTTCTGCAAAGTCTTTGTATTCATCTAAGGGCAAAGCAATATGAACAATAAGTGGATGATCTACGGGACGTTTTTTGGCAAAGAAAATTTTTTTAACTGCATCAGGGTTTCCAGCATCAGCCCCCAAGCCATAGACTGTTTCTGTGGGGAGCGCAACAAGATTACCCTCTTTGAGAAGCCTAACAGCAAAATCTACATTTTCATCATTTGTAGCCAGCAGATAATGAGTGTCTATCTCTTCCATGGCATACGGATCTACATCTTCTCCTGGAGCAATAGAGAAAGATCCTCCTCGCCGTCGCGCAACCCCTGGAGATCTTGGCCTACCATCACCAGCTCCTAAAACTGCCGCACAAACCGCCACTGAAGATCCCGCACCTACATCCCCACCAGAAAATGAACCCGACCGCACCCTCTTATTAGGAGCTTCCCCCTGCATGGGTGACACCGCACGCAATCTATCTGCCCCTACAGGAGTTTTCGCAAGTTCTACAACTTTGCCAGTTGCGTGAGCTGCACCACCGTCACTCCCCCAACTAACATGCCTAACAATTTCACCAGGAGTACCCAAGCCAAGACCTGTAACGTTAGGGCTAGATTTTTCTTGTTCAACATTAAAAGCTGTAGGCGTAGGAGCACGCCCCCTTTTACCTTTGCCAGAAGCGAAAACATTTGCAGCTAAGAAACACACAGCGAGCGCTATGTATTGAGAAGACCTAATAATTCTTTCCATGATTTCCCCAGGAAGCAGAACTGTATTAGTTTTTTTCATGAAATCACAAATCATGCGTATTAGCAATGTCCACTCCAAGAAGATAGGAAGCATTAATTAAAATACAACACCAGATAAAATCTGTTATGCAGAGAATTTTTTATTCTGAAGTTCACACAGCCGCACAACTTCAACAACCGTTGTAGCATCGTGCGCAGACTTATCAAATCGATAATCCATAATGCGCGGAAAGCGAAGCGCAAAACCTAATGATGTTTCTGATTTTCCCGCACGATGCAGCGGCGAACGAGTCAGCTCATCGGCACGAACC
>JBEITS010000118.1:0-2518 GCA_040374805.1 Campylobacterota bacterium
AGTGGTTTTACGGTGTGCATGCTCACAAGGGATGTAGAATACCCATAACTTTCGAGCAATACTTTTCCTTGGTGTGCTTTGTCGAGCGCAGATCCAATTCCAATGCAAACAACCTGTGTTCCATGGCTATATTCAATAGGTTCAAAAAGCGTAGGCAGCGTTTTGCTTGTTGCGATTTCAGAATCATTATTTCGTTCAAAATGAATGTAAAACGGGCGTCTTAACTTGCATGCTTGCGCAAGGAGTGTTCCAACCTCGCGCCGTGTTGCGGGAGCAATAATTGTGAGCGATGGGATTGTGTAGGCGAGTACCATTTCTGGCCTATACGATGCAAGAACCCTTTGTTCCGCCGGTTTATTGGGTGTAATCCCAATAAGAATTATGGGTAGTGTTGCTTGCCCAATAGTAAGGAGTAGGTCTTCGTACCAGCGAATGATAAAAGAGGGCAGGGGAATGCAAAATATTACGAGCGTTCCCTTGTTTGCTAAAGAAAGAGCAATGCTAAGAGCAGATTGCTCGCAATCGCTAATATCAATGAATCGTGTTTTGAAATCTTGCGCTATCCGAGAAAGTTCTGGGCTAGAAGAAATTTTTCCGAGTAAAAAAACTTCTTCATTGTTGTGCATAATTTCATATAATTCGCGAAAAAGCGCCGCTTTCATAGGTAACCTTCTAAATTGCGTCGTTTTTTCATGCGTTAAATGGAAATTTGTAGCTGGTGAATCTGATTTAAACGGCTGTCTTCATAAACAATTTGGTTTTTTATAAACCATTCAAATGTTGTTGTAAGACCGTCCCTAAGTGACATTTGCGGTGGTAAATTGTGCAGTTTTTTGTTTGCAAGCGTTTGGTCCGAATAGCAGCGCCCAATAGATTCCATAGAAAAGCCGATATCAGAATAAATATTCCAATCGATCGTTAAGTCGTGCTGCCACACGCCTTCAAATTCATGGGCTACATCGCGCAGTTTGCGGGGAATTCCAGAGCCAGCATTGATAATTGGGGTATCGGTGGGTTGTTGTTGGACAATAGCTAAATAAATATTCACGAGGTCGTCTATGTAAATAAAATCGTGAGATGCATTGGCGTAATAGCGGTTAAATTTAACGTCAATCATCGTATGTGTGAACAATTTTGTAATAAATGAATCGCGGCTTTGAAAGGGCCCGTATGGGATAAAAGGTCTTACCGTGTAAATGGGAAGCGAGTTCTTTTTTGCTTCTTTGAGAAGGTACATGGTTGCAGAAGCCTTAGAAAGTCCCAGGTGAGAAAGCGGTTCTGTCATCGAATCTTCGCTAAAAGCATCTTGTTTTCTGCCATATTCCTGGCAAGAGCCTGTGTTTATAAAACACGAAAACCCAACTTCTTTTGCTTGTTCTACTAAAAGTAAGAGGTTGAAGAAATTTTGGTCATAGGTTTGGCCCAAATCGGTTTCTTCGGCTTCTTCGCCGTAAGAAATGGTATTTATAATAATGTCAGCTTTGACTGAGCTGAGCATCGAGAATACCTCATCGGGGCTCGAAAGATTAATAACGTGAGAGCGCAGTGAAAGCATAAGATCGTTGAGGCGCCAGAGACTGTCTCGCTGTTGCGTAACGATATGAACATCTTTACCTTCGCGGACAAGCCGACGAGCAAGGCTTGCGCCTATAAAAGTTTCCCCGCCGATAATCAGAAAGCGCTTCATCGCTATTTTTCCCCTATGACTTACAACAAAATGCTGCGTAGCATCTTGTTAGGCTCCCCCCTTAGTCTCGCTAAAGGGTCCTTATCGTTTTACTGTATTCCCAGCGTTTTGACAATCTTTCCGTGCACGCCTCTTTAGTTGGTAATTCAGCTTGTAAGCTAAAAGCGAGTTTTTCTGGCTTTTTAAGTGTTTTTTAGGAGGTAGGGTTTTTTGCGATTTTTCTAGGTGGTTGGGTGAGTGAAGGGTTTGGGCGTGGAGTGTGATTTTGAAAAAAATGACGTTGTTTTGGTATTTTGCTTGTTAGAAGTTTCTATGATTTGGTCCTTGATGAGTTCGGCATAGAGGCCATGCGGACGCTGGATAAGATTATCGTGATGGTCATTTTCTATGATGTTTCCGTTTTGAAATACAAAAATGCGATCCATTAAGAGTAGCGTAGAGAATTTGTGAACAATTACTAAGGTTGTCCGTTTTTGCATAAAAGTTTCTAATGAGCGTTGAATTTGGAGTTCTGTGATGCCATCTAAGGCGGAGGTTGCTTCGTCCAGAATAACAATGGGAGTGTCTCTGATGAAGACGCGGGCCAAGACAATTCGTTGCGATTGTCCATATGAGAGGCTGATATCGTGCTCTCCAATAACGGTATCATATCCAAAGGGTAGTCTCTCAATAAAGTCGTGTGCTTGTGCTTGGCGTGCGGCATGAATGATCTCGTCTTGCGAGGCATTAAGTTTTCCGTAGGCTATGTTCTCTCTAATGCTTCGGTGAAAAAGATAGGGAACTTGCGGCACAATACTCATGGCTTCGCGCAGTGATTCCTGTTCAACTTCC
>JBEITS010000095.1:0-3902 GCA_040374805.1 Campylobacterota bacterium
GCTAAGTTTTACAGAACTCTCAACATTCTTTACTAGAGCACTACAAAAGCTAACACACTGGTTTTAAAGCCTTTTGCGAGACAATTTTGTAATGAACATCTTGCCGAATAACTTCAAGATCATTTATCAAAAGCGTCAGATACATTGAGAACGCATGTTCTTCGCCAAAAAAATCTTGTAGCGACAACACCCTCTCTAAAAGGCTTAAAACGCTTATTAAATATGTAAAAAGCGCACTGACACTCAAAGAAGCCTCATTATAGAGAGGCTCATATTCATTTGAATAAACCTCATCCACTAGTTTTTTTAGTTCAACGCATAATTCAGAATCGGAATTAACATACGGCAAATCACGATACCCCTCCGATTTAAGGTATGAAATTGCATCAACCAGAAGGTCTTCATCTTCATCGGTATCTGAATCTGAATCTAATCCCATATCCGAATCGACATCACTACCTCGACCAGACTCATCCCCAAAGGTTTGTCCATAAAAAGATGATTCGCACTTGACTCTCAAAACATTTTTTTCGGAAATTGCTTCGCTATTAAACCGCTCAAGATCGCACTCAGACAAGCTCAAACGACCACGAACTTCCATTTCAACGCAGCTTCTTGGATCGATTGTGTTATCATCAATCAACAAATGCTTTTCAACCACTAAGTTTGAACAACTCAGCGACCTTCTTGGCGCTGAATTGAGGCCAAACGATACAAAAAACAGACCCACCCAAAAATATCGGAACGTGTTCATAGAAGAATCCATTTAAGAAACTTAGGTCACCACCCGCAACCCGTATATCAAGCTTTACATGCTGAATTACAATGTGACCATATATCACATATTTTAGAAAAAAATACACGTATTTTAGGCCATTGCAGAAGACAAAGCGTATTGCTCAATCCATTCAATCAGAAACTATCATAAAAAAATGTGCGCCACACAACACTGCAAGGGACTAAACAGCAAAAAAATCAATAAACCTTGCACTCATCAAGCACTAAACCACCTAATATTGCGCTCGTTGCGATTCTGAAAGATACGACTGCATGTTAATTTTTCTACTTTTTATGAGAAGTCTTTTTAGGAGAACTCAAGGCGCACGACCACGCGACCCACTGAATAATCTCTTCGCGCTCTGCCAAAATGTTCGATGGAACAATCCAATACCTCATAGAACAAACCTTGCCATCGCGCTCATATGTAAACGGCTTACTTCCCATCTCTTCGTACTTTTTTTGTAGAACATCGTCGACCTTAAAGTACACGTCGCCATCAATAATAATGCCAAAAATCACTCCATTCCGGTACAAACCATGCCCACCAAACATTGCGCGCGCTGTAACGCCCGAAACACCGGAAAGTACATCCTGCACAACATATTTTGCAAATTCTTTATTACTCATTTTCACAATCTTTCACTAAAAGGCTTGTAGCTTTTGTAACTTACAACAGAAAAAAGGCCCCAGGAAGAAATATCCCCCTGAGGCCTGAATGCTTTTGGATATGCTACAAAGCTTCCTGAGCTTCTTGTGCTGTACGCGCTTCAATAATCATAGATTTAAGGTCTTCATCTACCAAACCTTGTCGCTCTAGCTGTTGCAAGAAAATATCAAACGCAACGTTTGTACCTCCAATTCCAGGACTCAGTTTGAACGGATAAGAGAGCGAGCCATCTACATTTTTAGACACACTTACTTTGTAATTCTTAAACGAATTGCCTGCAAGAGCCGTAAGTGGCTTGTAATGAGTTGCAAGAAGATAAATCACACGCTTCATTCTACCAACACGGTCACACAATCTCTTAGAAAGTTCAATTGCAGGGCCAACTTCTGTGCCGCTAAACAACTCATCGGTCACAACAAATGCATGCTCATTTTCTTTAAGATTACGAAGTTGAACAAACATTCGCACAACATCTTCTGCTTCTAATTGGAACTTAGAAAGACCACGCGCCGTATCATCGGGAGAATTTAAACGACCAATAATTTTAGTAAACGGCGTCAACGTAAACGATTCTGCACATGCAATACCAAATGTTTGAGCAATCAAAATATTTACAAGCAAAGCTTTAAGGTTAACTGATTTACCTGCAGCATTAGGACCTGTAACAATTCCATTGCGAGGAGTTTCTAAGCCTCCACCCAGCTTAATTGTGTTTGTTCGCACATGCTCATAAGGAATAAGAGGATGCCACACGCCCTGCACATCTAAGATGCTCTCATCTGCATTCTCGATAAACTCTGAATAGCACACACGAACAGGTTCACCCACAATGTTTTGAGTTGCTTGATGACCTACAACGAACTGAGCCATTGCAACATACGCATCAATCTCGCCATAGAATTGAACCGTGCGTGAGATATCTGCTGATGTTTGTTTGATAAGCGCCAGCATATTGTTAATATTGCTGTTATTCGTGCACAACAAATTAGGCCCTGAAGATGCCTTGTGGCCTTCGGCGCGTTTTTCTAGTTCGCCCCAATTCTTAGACATGTCACCAAATGCACCGGCATACGCCTGCGATGTTTCGGAGTTGCTGAGAATAGTTTCCCTGAGTTCTTTTGATGCTGAAATAAACTGCGCCAGGCCATTCATGGCAGCAAATTCTTTCTTACTATCTTTATAGCCAGATACAAAGAGATAGCATAAGCCCGCTGCAGCTCCCAAGGCATACAATGCCAAAAGACTACGAGCGCGCTTGCTCGGTTGATTTGCACTTGGTAGTTGACTTGGATCATTCACAAATGCATGTTGAGCTAAGGAATACAAGAGGCCTTGTTTTTTATAGAAAAGATCCCACGTGGCTAATTTTGAAATATAAAGAGGGAGCACAGCAAAACTAAGACGTAAAACAATGTTAACAAAGTTGCTTGGAAGACTCATTTTTGCAATTTTAGGTGCTAAATAGTTATTGTACGAGTACAAAGTAGCCAAAGCAGCTTGCCCACCTACCAAGCTTCTTAAGCCCAGCATCTTTTTGTATTCAGGAATCCCGGCAAGCATCAGTATCATCAATTGAAACTGCGCATACATAATTTTTGAAGCTGCACTTTTTTGCGCTTCTACGTCCAGATTAGGTGGAGTAAACTCTGCGACACAGCGATTTTCTGTGTCCCGCAAAATCTCTAATGTTTGTTGCAATTTAGCCAAAAGCTCAGGCGACTCTACTAAATTCTTAATAAATGCCTGACGCCTTTTGGCCAAATCCCAATCGGTATTTGGCAACGCTAAAAGATTTTGAAGGGCTAACGCACCTGCCTGAGTTTTAGTTTTTCCAATTGCAGAAACGACCGAAGGAGCACCTAAGTTATTTGTGAACTGAAGATCTTTAAACAAAGCAAAACGTGCTGCTCGCTCCATTAAATCTTGTGGCGCAAATGCCTGCTGAATTTCATGCGGCTGCATCAAGGGCCGGTTAGCCATGACGGGGTAAAAATTTAAATTTTGAACCAGGCCATACGGCATATTTTGAGCATACAAAAGAACATCTTGTGCAAGAGGGCTTGCAAGCGACTCGGAAAGTCTTTGCGCACACAAGGGAGCTGCCGGGCTGAGCACCATACAAAATAAAAGAACAATATACAGACGCTTACGCAAACAGAGACTCATTTTCATGTAGAATCAACCTCTCTTAAAAACACATCTTAAAAACCGCCACATTACTACTTCTAGCTATGTTAAAATGCGCTGGTTTTTACGCTACATTTACGAAGATACGGTATGACGCAGCGTTAATGTCAAAACAAATTTAAGGGATCCAGATTGACCTATATTTAACGCTCACAAAATAAGAAAGGGGGATTTCTCCCCCTCAAATTAGACTGCTTTTTGAAGTTCTATTGATTGAGTTGCGTTATATTCTAAAACAACCCAATTTTTAAGATTAATTTGGTGATTA
>JBEITS010000024.1:0-10514 GCA_040374805.1 Campylobacterota bacterium
GGCTCTGTTGAAGAAAGCCGATCTAAGCAATTTGCCATTTCAGCCATGGTAAAGGGCGCAACAAGCCTGCTGAGCATTTCTGTTCTAAAAGCACTTGTACCGTTAAGAGTTTTTCCAATCTGAGCAGCCAAATCAATAGGGTTAGCATAATTACGATACACTTGGCTTCCACAAATTCTTTCGATTGCTGAACGAATATTGGGCCAAGAATTATCATAGCTAAATGGGCTATTTTCCTGGTCGAAAAGAGCAATTTTTGAAGCTGCTACAACAGCTTTATTTGAAGCATCAAAATAATTAACGGGATATGTTGGTGTTGCAGGAACCTTGGAAGTATTTCTCTGAAATTCATACAACGTTGCATTTGTTACACCATCCATGCCCACAACATTAACCACTTCATCATCATCTAATCGACGCACAACCAGATCCGCGAGTGTGGCAAAAACTGTAGGATCAACCGACTGAGCAGAACTCAATGCAGTCAACTGCAACGCAATAATAGATTTAAAATCTTGTTTTTTAACAATTTGCTTTGCAAATTCCTTTGCCGCAGCAGTCAGCCCTGCAATCTGAGCAGACGATTTAAACGGACTTGTAAGTGCCATCGTAAAGTCATCAGAACTAATGTTTGCATCAAATGCATCGTGAAGATTTGCAATATCTGCAGGAAGCCCACGCTCTCTGTTGTCAACCAACGCAGAAGCAAGAGCAACAAGCGCATCTAAAAACTT
Source organism: Campylobacterota bacterium (assembly GCA_040374805.1). Classification (GTDB taxonomy): domain Bacteria; phylum Babelota; class Babeliae; order Babelales; genus VHBT01. The sequence goes on from JBEITS010000024.1 coordinate 735, forward strand.
ACCCCTTGCCTCCGGCGCACTCGCATTGAGTATTTTTAACTGTGCCCAAAGAGGATTTGCAATTGTATCTGACATAGGCGCAAGCAATGCAATTGCATCTGAATACACATAGGAACCAGCATTAACAATAGTATTTGTCATACCCTTTACTGCATCTGTAGCCTTTTTTACCGTATCTGCTGCCGCAGAAATTTTAGGATCTGCAGCTGGCGCATCAGGAGCCATCAACCCTTGTTGCATTCCTAAAATGCAAAAGGCCGTAAGCAAAAGTGCTTTTATTTGTTTTGACATCATTTCTTGCACCCTCATTACCTCTAAAAAATATTAAACCAGTTGATCTATAGCACTTTGAATAACACTCATAAGCCTATCCGTACGTTTTTTTAAATCAGGATTTGTACGAACAAACGATTTTACCGAACGAATTAAGCTCTTGAACTGATTCAACTCTTGGCGCTGAAGGCGTGGAGTTGCACCTTTTTGCCAGGTATTCCACTGCTCTGCAAGAGTCACAAGACGAAGCACAAAACGCTGAACAGTAGCCTGATCTTTAGAGTCTGGGCTAGTTGCAAGCTCGGTCAATTTGTCCTGACTTGCAGACAAATACTGCAAATATGCAGCAACAAATGCAGCGAATGTTGGTGGCACAAAAAGAGCAGCTAATTGATTCATAATTTGAGAGTTCGTAAGAGAACCAAACGGCTGATCTACCCAACCCCATCCATCATTTCCAACTGCGCTACGCACATCACCCTTTGCATCGTCTCCAAAGAACGGTCCACCCGGAGCCGAAGGTCCACTTGGGGCCCTAGAAACAGAAATAAGCACACTCGATAATTGTTTGATTTGAGCTGGACTCAACCCAAAAATATCTCCGCGTGAAATAATAGTTTTGCCATCAGCAGAAACAACAGAAGATACCGGCGCTGCCCCAGCCTTAGGAGCTACAGGAGGATACACCTCCGGATCAAGCTCTAAGGTACTGCTCTTGTACAATTCCCATAGCTTGCTGAGGAATGAATACTTAGCATCAGAACCAAATGTAACAACGTTACTTATGGTATTCGCTGTAACAATACCTTGCAGAACATCAATAGGATTTGATGCCGTTGTAGAGTTAGTAAGCGTCATAGAAAGCCCATCAAGCGCCTCACGATCAGACTCGGTTAAACTCGTACCCAAAGCATTCTTATAATTGGTAATAATTTCCTTAAGCGAATCGCCATCAACCCCAACCTTAGGATCTGAAGCCGAAATACTAGCACTTGTAAACCAATCATTAACACCGCGCTGCAAGCTAGAAAGGAATGTTACATTTGAGCCCGTCGTTACAAATTTATCAATTTGACCCGCTTGCCCCAACTGTGTGACTTGTGCCTGCAAATCAATAATGATATCTGCGCGTGACTTTGAAACTCCAAAACTTGGAACGCGCGCAATATCCAGGGTCTTAACCAAATTCTCTTTAAAGGACTTCAAGTTTGATGTTGGCAATGCCAAATCCTCTGCAAACAATTGATCAAGCGATGCAAGACACTGAGTCAACTTCTCGCGAGCAGCTCTATTGCCAACAAATGTATTCCAATGATCTTGCGAATTGCGGAAGGATTGCTTGATAAAGCTTGTAATTGCCTGACAAAAAGTAACCGCATCGCTCATTTTTTCTAGCTGCTGAGAAACCGCCAAGAAACTTGCTGCCTGAGCATCAAATGTTGCCTGCTTAAATGCTGCAGTAAGAGCCGCAATAACTGGTGTAATAACAACTATCTCAAAAAGAGCTGTTCCAAATCCTGTTGAATTATGCGCCCCAACAATCGGTTCCTGCACAAACGAGCCATCGCCGCTCTGCGTTACATCTTGCGTACGAATATCCAAATCTAAGGATAATTGGTCCTTAAGATTATTTGTTTTTGCATCAATAACCTGCAAGCCTGCTTTGAAAACCGTCGAAGCTGATGCAACCGCCGGCATCCCAACAGACCAATATCCATTATCTGATGAACTTTGAATAACAACCTGAGTGCCCATTTTTTTCAATTCTTTTCCAGAGCTATCTCTCAGCGGAACAGTATCAACGTCAAAATATGCAGGAAGAAGCGTTGATGCCTGCGTATCGGGCAATACATCAAATTTAAGTACTAATTTCTCTAATGCTGTTTGACGAGAATCTACAGTTCCAGCAGCAAGCGTTGGCGCATAGATTCGACTTACTGTTGCATCTGTTGCAGGGCCAGACTGCATCATCCAACGTTGCACATCAGCAGAATTATGACCGGCATCAACGTTTGCCTCACTCGCAAGTGGCGATGGAACAACCTTCATATGGAACTGAACACTTGGATCGATAGCTGTTGTTCTAGTCAACAACACAACCTTACGCTGAGAATCAACTGAGACAAAAAGTTCACTTACAATTTTATCTTTTTCGGTTGTCAGGCACCCATCAGAATCAACACCAAATGACGACCGCAGCGCAACAACACTACCATCTTTCACATTCTTAAGAAGCCCTAAATTAGAAGGAGGATTTGTTGCATCCGCTTCTTCACGAATTGCAAGCAACAACTTATCGCTCCTCTTTGTGCTATCAAGCTCTCGCATCTTTTGCGGAGAACTCGAATCACCAAAAATCGGCGCAAGAGTGTAATTACTTAAAATACTTGTATCACCAACCAAAGCCGACAATCTCTCGGACGCCGTTACAGAAGCTTTAAGCTTGGTAACAGGATCAACCCAATCACCCTTAGTCTGTGAGAAATCTGCCCATGCATCTGGAGAAATGCGAACACCATCAAGCCAATGTAAGACGTTTTCTAAAAAGGGCTCTACACCCTCTGCGTAAGAATTTTCTTCAATAAAGGCTGATTCTATTACCGTCATTGCCTCGCGAGCATTTTTGCCCACCAAGCCTTGTTGCAGCCGAAGCTCTGTGGTTGAAACAGAATCTAAAACAAAGATGGTGCCATCCGCTTCTGCAATAGGCTGTGCTGTTTCAGAGCCTGCTAGAGAAACAACCTGCCCCGCCTCAGAAAGCTTTAAATACCCGCCCGAAGCCTTACTTTGAAGCTTAAACCGAGGCATGCCACTAGCATCTGGGGCCAATGAATAATACATAAATCGTTCTAGAACAGAATCTGCATCCTTAGGAGACTTAAACTTTGTTCCCCCAAACCCAACCGCCAACTGACCTGTAATCAGGGTCTGATCTAGAGCCGCACCGGCAGCAAGAATTGTACCATCGTCGTTCTTACCTGTTTTTAAATTCAGATTCTGTAAAGTTGCTCCCTTAGAAAGCCCAATAGCTGAATTAGAATTTTGCATTGTTTGGCCAGACTTTGTTTGAAGCGTTACATATCCATTTAACGATGGCATACAGAAACGAGCAATAGTACCAGCACTAGACGTGTCAATCGTGGAACCTTTAGCGGCACTTGAAAGTTTTAAAAAGCCGCGTTGATTATCACTCACCAAAGAAGCTGAATACACAGCGGCTCTACCACCGGTTGTAGCAGGCGGAACAGGCGCAACAGCAGGAGACGTTTCTGCCTTTAATGTAAAGACCTCACTTTCTTTCGGCCATGGAGCAAAAGATTTTGTGTAAAGCTGGAATTCAAACTTATCATTCACCTGCCCCGCAAGAACAATTAAATCACCATTACTCGAGATATCTGCATCTGCAACAATAATTTGCTTACCGGCACTTGTGCCATCAACCGTCACTCGATTCCAACTAGATGCAGCTAATTTAGCTGGATCTGTGAGCAATACATCAGGGTTAGAAAAAATGTTTGAACCTATGGTTGAATCTAAAACAAATAACCCACCATGATGCCCCCGCATAGCAACAAAACGTGTACTTCCCGCAGATACACGTCCAATTTCTTGGTCTAAGCCATCCAATGAAACATCAACCCATGGAGCTGTGCTGCCTTTTCTCCATAATGAAAGTGCGGATTTTCCAGAATTTGCAGACGGCTTAACAGCAAAAACATATCCATCATCGGTGATATCAATTCCCGAGCCATGAGCACCGCGAGAAAGCAACTGATTGGCCTCATTCAACATGAGATGCCCCAAGCCGTTAGGCCCATCTACCGAGCACGCCGCAAATGTTGTAGCGCTTCCAATAGCAATAGAGCGCCCCAAACAACCCGGAACAACAGTATCTGAACCGCCAGAAGGACGTAAAATAATTGTCCCATCTGTTTTAAGCATCATCAAAGCACCATCTGTACCCACAGAAACGTGGCGAACGCCTGTGGCTATTGGCTCTTGAGTTTTCTTTATTGGGTCAATTTTTACAGCATTTTGAGAGCCATCAACCCCATAGATAGAACCATCCAAGCCCATCGACGCCTGAACAAGCGTAAATACTGTTCCATCAAAACTTGTAAGCGGTCCTGTAAAACCTGCAGCTACCATATCTTGAGACATCGAAGGAGCAGGAACATAGTCTGCAAGCATCCAAGTTCCAAAATCACCAACGTCTGCAAGATAGGTGCTTCTTCCACTATCAAACACCGTGACTTCTTGAATCCAGTCACTCCCTGAACTTGGCTGAAATCGATAGCCATTAACAGATGACAACAAACCACTCATTGCAGTGTTGATAAAAATAACACCCGAAGTTTTAGCAATATCACCCGACGTGCCGCTCGGAGGAGATACTTTCCAATTACTTGGATGGCCAACAGCTGTTGTTGCTGGCAAGGCCCCACTAAACGCACCAACCGCAGTGTTATATCTTCCTAAAATTGCTGGGGTTATTTCTGAATCTGTTGCGGCTGCATAATTAATCGAAAGAGGAGGCAATACATCAACAGCTGCCATGGTTTTTTTTGTTGACCAATCAACCAAGCTCACCGAATCTCCAGGCGCTAAAGCAACACCACCCGCACGCGCAGCAGTATCTTTGCCCGGCGCCACCATCCACCAACCAGCAGAAGCTTTATCAGGCGTACATGTTACATAAAAACCAGCGGCCGCCGTTGAATCTGCGGGGAAATTGTAATTACTTACCGTTAAATATTGCCCCGATTCTTTATGCTGCAGCTTAGCCATAGCACCAAAAGAAATATTATCCGAATGCAAAGACGTAATATTTGCAGGAGGCGTACGCATAGGAGGAATTACCTGTCCAAAGAATTTTGCAAGCAAGGCCTGAGCCTCAGGCACACCACGTCCAGCATTACGAGCAATAATTGGATATGGATAAACTTCACTAAATTTCCACTTCGTAATTCCATGACATGCATGATCTGCCGGAGAAATTGCTACATCTCCCGTGCGAGCACTAACTTCAGAAACAGACTGAAGCCCTGAAGTGGTATCAAACATTCCATCGGGCATACCCTTAACCTTAGGCATAGTCCATGGAATTTCTGTAGGCCAATTAAGCCCACCCATAGGAACAGCAACAAATACGCCATAATCGCAGTCATCACTCCAGCGCGCCCCACCTTTTATCCGGTTAGCTCTGAACCTAAATAAGGGCTTGCCATTCCATAGTGAAATTCCTGAATCGTATCCTCGGCAACCCGCAGGAAACATAGTATTTTTATAAGGGCCAACATCTACACGCCCCGTTCCCTTAGAGCCGTCTCCCGGCCACTCAAATTTACCGCCATGATCCGTTACACGGCTCCAACCATTAGGAACAGGAAGCCAGCTGCGATACCTCCCATTATGCGAATCGATACACAAATTAGGATTGGGAACACCATCCTGACTTATACCAGGCTTAATGTAGGCACGATTGCCATGGCCCCAAAGCCAAACATCAAAGTGCTGAAACGGCGTGCTTTTAATAAGCCCACCCTGCTCAATAGATCCGCCAACAGAAGTTATAACATCGTACCCTAAATCCATCTGCCACGTCGCAGGACCCATATTTGCAGTTGTCCAACTAGCATCATCAACCAAATTAACCCCAGCTCCAAAGTCTGGATCGATATCTTTGTGGTGCAACGGCATGGCAAGTGCACGAGTATTATTTTTTAGCGATATTCCACGATTCTTAAGTACATACTTTGTCCCAGATGCTTCAAAAGAAACATCCAGCAACGTACCGGCACCCGTTAAGCACGACCAATCATCGGCTGTAGAGCCAGCCCCCGAGCCAAGACCCGACAAATTAACAATCGTATATTTATCTTTGATAGGACTCTCCGTTCCTTCAAAAATTTTAGCAAAAGGCGATTTTATACTTGTAGTCGTTAGATTTCCGATACGAAATACATTCTCAAGCCTAAATTTATTATCTGCACCAAACTGAAGAAGCACATGATTGGGATTTACAGAATAATTGAACCTATCTCCATCTTTATGTGGCCCCTTAATTAACCAATATCTCAGCGCATTATAAGAACTGGGAGCCGCTGCAGTTCCCGTAGTAGAACCATCCCAAAAAGCATTTTCTCCTCGAGCAACAAAGGCCGCTTTTCCGATATCTCCTTTGGACCAATCCAAATCAAGTCCGGCGCAAAGATACGATCTTTTTACCTGATTTGCAGTAACTGGAGCCTCTGCTGCTGCAACCCTGCCAGGTGGCGCCATTTCGTCAAAAGAAAGTTTCTTAGGATGCAAAGGCGAAAGAGAAATAACACTGTTGAGCGTCACAACCTCAACAGCATCGAGCTGTGCCCTTAAAGACTGATTCACTTGCTCAACACGCGTAACGGCTGGAGTTCTTTGGCTGGCTGAAGCAGAAATAATCTCATCGCCATCTACAATAGAAGCACGACCAATAGATCGTCCCATTTGGTAGGTAGATGCTCGCTCACCCGTACAGGCGCTACTAGCCATCAACAACGATTGACTGACAAAAATAATACAAAAAATGATGGAATAAGGCTTGAATGCCATCACAAAGATTCCTAGCCAATTCATGTAAATACCATCATCGGAGAATCCTAGGTGGTCTGGCATAGAAAAATCAATACCTGAAGATCGTTTTCCTTGCACAAGATAGAGAATTTGCAGGCACGCGCTAAGGAACCAACAAGTTTCCACTTCCCGTCATACGAGAATCAAACACAGCCTCTTCTTCTATCTGCGACAGCAACAACTTTGCCGCACGAGATTGATCTTTTTTATATTTTCTCAGCGTTTTTAAGACTGAAACAAAATCTTGCGCTTCAGACACAGAAATATTTTGAACTTCTGGCGACAATTCAAGAAGCACCTTAAAGCGGTCCATTCCTGGAACAGAAAGCGCCCTGCGAACCTTCTTATAAAATTCAAGATCAATAGCCGCTTGCCGCGCCCTCTTAAACCACACAGGCAAAGCATATGTTTTTGCAACAACCATAATTTTACGAACAAGCTCAATAAGCTTAGAAAGCTCGTGTTCATTAAAATGCTTTTTGGCGGATAACAGCCCTGCAACAATATCCCAAAAATCATCTCTGTCTTCTGTTTCAATTTTCGGCGAAAAAGTATCAAGAAGCATCATAATTTTAACAATTTTTGCGTAGGTAGATTGCTCTCGCTTAATCAACGCTAAATTGTCATAAAAAGACTTAGTTACAACGTTCGCAACAGCCGTAACAGGCATTAAATCTATACAAAACTGCACAATATTACCGTCATCACCACTTGAAGCTGTATCAAATGGCTCTACCATGCTCCACAAAGCATCAGAAAGCTGGCGCCGAGCTCCCAAATATTTTTGAGTCTTTTTTGAACGGAATGTAAACGGTTCACCACCCACCAAATGAGCCCCTTTGTTATCGCCAGAAAGACTTGAAGGAGATACTGCATCAACAATAAAAACCATGTCGGCCGCAGGATCAACCTCCAAAGAATTAAGCGCTAAAACACGACCAAGTCCCACTCCATCACCTGGCAATAAAACACATCGAAGCTCGCGAGACCCGTCAACGTGAGGCAAAACAAGCTCAACTTCATCACCTAGCGCAATAGGGCCTTGTTTTCCAACAGGAGAAACGAGTGAAATCAAGCTATGGCCATGGCCAGATCCATGCACAGGCCCCAGCCCAAGGCGAATTTCCTTAGTAAAACCTGTAGCCCCCCCAGAAACATACGGTGCAACACACAATGCACCATCTCGCGCTAAAGCACTCGAAATCTTAACAACATCACCAAACTTAATTGCCTGTGGCTCGAGCAATTTATTAATACCTCTTTGCCACTCAGCAAAATAACGCGCCTGCTCTTTAAAAAGCGTTATTGGCTCGTAAGCAACAAGAAGCTGCCTTACAGCAAGTAATGTTTCATGGTCAAAAAGATCGCGCTGCCCCATTAAACCTGAGATTAATTTAAAGAGTGCGCTCGAATTTTTTTCAGAGATACGCGTATTAAAATTAAGACGCAACGTATACAACCATCGAATTTTATCTAACGGCGTAGACATAACACGAATACGTTCAAGAGCCTGAGCAAGATTATCATTTTCAAGTTTAGCGAGTGCCTCGGGAGAGACGCGCTCTATAACTGTAGCCCATTCACCACAACCTGGATGCGCAACGCGCACCTGCTCACCAGTATAGGCAGGAACACTATCGCGCTTCATAACACGAAACGGAAGATGCTTTTTTTTCGTGCATTTCTGAACAACAACTTCAGGCGTTTTTGCAAAAACATCACCACTAAATTGCGCAGCATAATCATCATCTAAAGCGCAGGCAACACCCGATCGATCACAATACAACGGCATTACATCAATTGCGCCACCTCCGGCCACAATGTGTTGAGTTTTTGAATCTGCACCAGCATCCCTTAGGGCCAATTTGAAGAACGCAACTAATCCATCGGAATCTGAAAGACCTATCCGCGGAATTTGTTCGCCCGAAACAACGGCTAACGCACGCTCTGGAAGATGTGCCATTTTAACCCGCACAATATCTCCATCGGTCAAGGCAAAACGTGCCAAATCACCTTCTAAAACATCTTTCCAATGCAAAAAATCCCTAGAAAATTCCTGTAAAATAGCTTCACGAGATGCCAAAATCGATTTTACAAGATCGTTCAACGCTCTAAGAGCGGCAACGTCGGATGTTGGCCGCTGACGCAAAAGCCCCAAGACATTGGTTGCAAATTCACGCGTTTCGGCCTGTGAAGCAAATCCCCGATTAATAGATTTTAAGAGATCGTGATACAACTCAGCGCGCTCAAATGCTCGCAACTCGCCATAACGAGCCTTAGACATTTTTTGCTCAAACGACTCCGTCTCCCCATGGGCTACACAACTCGAAATTAACACCAGCAAAAATACATAGATCCGCATTAAGCGCCTCTTAAAATGGCAAGAAACAGCATTAATTCCCATCTGTTGGCTTATCTGGTATACTTTGGTTTCAAAATAACTCAGACAAAACCGCTGACACTTTACCAAACTGCAGCATAAACATGTCAACGCTCCCCGTGAGGTCAGACCATGCAACATATTTTGGCCCTCGCGCCCGTTGCTTTAACGCTTATTATTGCCTTTCAAACACGTCAGATGCTGCTTGCATTTGCATCGGGAATCATTTCGGCAGCACTTCTTGTTAATAATTTTGATGTGCTAGAAACAGGGAAATTCATTGCTTTAAGGTTTTTAGAAAAATCAGAAATCCTTAATTTTTTCAGCTCAACAACCTTTTGGAAAAGTGAAAAACTCTTCATTTTCATTTTTCTGATTTGTATTGGAAGCATTATTGAACTCATTCAAATGAGCGGCGCATCTAAAGCATATTCAGCCTTTATTCATAAACATCTCAAAAGCCGCAGACAAGCAGAATACGCAACACTTGGTTTTTCTTTTTTCTTATTTTTTGA
>JBEITS010000050.1:0-7142 GCA_040374805.1 Campylobacterota bacterium
CAGAGATGGAACCCTCGCAAAAGCCAATGAAATCCGCCTTGCTGGCGTAGCATTTTCGCAAGAAATACACAGCCCCCTTGAAATATGCCACGATACTCAATTTGCCGATTCTCAGGATAATTATAAACATAGATGGCTTGCTCTAAGGGAGGACGTTCGTTCTTACCGAGATGTTATAAAAGCTATCCGACAACAACTTACCGATGCTATTGCACAAAGCCCCCCAGCCGAAAGCGCAAAACTTATACCCTCAGATTCCTATACCAAAATAGTAACATGGTATAAGGCACTTCACAGCGCCTACAGCAATTGCTTAACACAAGCAGAATTCCTGGGAATGGGTAAATATTGTAAACAAAGAGGGGACGACATGCACGTACCCACCGAAATTCACCCACTCGCAACAAAAGCCGTACCTTACATTGGAGGGGGCTCATGCTCTACACCAGACTGCCCTGGAAGGTGGATTTTTTCCACAGATTTTAAACCTATATGTCGTGTATGTTGCAAGAACCTCATTTTGCCGTCGAGCGCAACGTATCCATTGATGTGCCGAAAACTCACCTACCTTTCTTTAACATTTTCACTTGTTCAAAACCTAACGGAGCAGCTGACGTCACTCGTAAGCAATTTTTGCCCAGCAAGAAAATTCGCTTGGCTTTCTTAAGGAGAAATTAACATGCATGCAATGTTTTTTATTATCACAGCAGTCTTTTTAGCAAACAGTTCACTTGAAGGGGGTAATCTTTGTGGAAGACAAAAAAAACCCATAACATTTCCCCTTGTTATCAGCCTGAACCCCATACACCCCTCTGCCCTTCCCCCTAAACCTAAAATTGTAACTAATATTAGTGAAGAAGACGCTGTTGCGGGGCAAGCGTCACCAAGTGGCAGTGGAGTTTGGCACCACTCAAACCCTCTCTTTGCAGCGGAACGCAGAAAAACAATTGCTCAACGCCGTGCTGCAGCCGCAGGAAGTGCTATTGTCTTTCTTTCAGAATGTGATGGAGAACGCTACGCGGCATGGGCAGAAACACTCTTAGCCGCTCGTGCGTGGAGAGAGAAAGAAGAACCCTCAGAAGAGGCTTCAACATCGGCCTCCGATACATCAGACACTGATTGCGCAGACAAAGCCACTATTCGCTTATGGATTAACATTCGCAAACAAATAGAAGCCGTGTGTACCTCAATAGAAACACTACGCCGCGATATACGGTTAAAGATAATCCATAATTACAATGGGCTTTCACTTTACTCCCAAACCGATGAACTCCCCAGCGACAGAAGAGTCAAAGAGTTATGTGATGTTTTTCAACCCACAAATGATGTGTTAATAAAACCTCTATGCGAGCATTATCAAGCGCTGCTTGCACAAGCCACACGTCTGGGCATGGGTGCGCAACAGAATATTCCCCTTCCCGAGCAAACCCCCGATTCCAGAGTTAGTACAAACCTCCCTCTGCTCTTTGCTCCATCCCTACAACTTGCTTACGTAAAGTGTCTCATCTGCAACAAATTGTACACCTCTGTAGTCCTGGAACGAAAATCTGAATGCTGTAAAAATCCACTCATTGTTTGTCCACCCAGCGCAACAACACTTCTTCGTGAAATGGAACTTGTTTGTCACTTTTTATCCGCACGCATTGCACAATCTTCAGAGTTATTTGAAAAATTTGTTGAAGAATCACTCAAAGGTGTTTTTGTATTTTAACCCATAGCCTTACTTAAAAAGGCACAGCCCACAAATTCCAATGGCTATGGCATCGGTCACATCGCTACGCATAGATTCTGCATAGGTTTGCAGCTGTGGAAACATTCTGTACAACATAAGAGCAACTTGGTCTTTACCAGCACCACCCATTCCTGTAATTGCCTGCTTAACTTCTCTTGGAGCAAACTCAGCAATTTCGAGTGCATTTTGGTTAGCCAAGAGATACAAAATGCCGCGCAAATATCCAAGCTTAAGAAATGTTTGAGGGTTTTTACCTAAGAATGATGTTTCGAGTGAAACGTGAGAAACCCCATGTTTTTTTATAAGATCGCCAAAAAACGTATAAAACTGACCCGTACGAATAGAAAGATGGTCTTTAGAAGACATTTTAAGAAAGCCACAGTCGGCAAGAAACGCCCTACTCCCCTCACGCACAACAATAGAATAGCCGCTCACAGAAAATCCTGGGTCAACACCCAAAACAACGATACGTTTAATGCTGTGTACGGCATTCACTAATGTGATGCTCCTGAGCCACCATCGGGCAGATCTACAAACTTAGTTAATTCACCAACAAACTTAACTCTAACAGTTCCTGTTGGTCCGTTACGTTGCTTGCCAATAATTAACTCTGTTTCATCGGGATGTTCTGTGTCGCGATTGTACACAACATCGCGGTAAATAAAGAAGATAACGTCACCATCTTGTTCAATGGCTCCAGATTCACGCAGGTCAGAAAGCAATGGCCGCTTATCAACCCGCATTTCAAGCGAACGCGAAAGCTGTGAAGCTGCAACAACTGCAACATCAAGCTCTTTAGCAAGAGCTTTAAGAGCTCTGGAAATCATAGAAATTTCTTGTGTCCTGTTTTCATATTTTGAGCCATCACCAGAAATCAGCTGAAGATAGTCGATCACAAGAACTTCAATGTTGTGTTTTGCTTTTAAACGACGCGCCTTTGCGCGAAGCTCCATAATGGTAATCGAGGCTGTATCATCAATAAAAATCTTAGCTTCAGCCAGCTTTGCTGCAGTGTTCGTTAAATCCATCCATTCATCTGATGTAATTGTAGCGTTTCGGATGTAATGATGTGGAATACCCGATTCCGAGGCCAACATACGGAGCACCAACTGCTCCGATGACATCTCAAGAGAAAAAACGCCAACAGCCGCTCCCTCATGGCATGCATTGAGCGCCATGTTAAGCATCAGTGCCGTTTTACCCATCGAAGGACGTGCTGCAAGAATAATCAGATCGCCCTTTTGCAATCCAGAAGTCATTTTATCAAAGCCCGCAAACCCTGTAGAAACACCCGTTATTCCATCTCGGCGCGAACTAAGTTCTGCCAGTCGCTTAAACGTTCCTTTAAGAACATCCGCAATAGGAATAAACGCTTTTTGGGAAAGCTTGTTGGAAATTTGAAAAATCTTCTTTTCGGCATTATCCAAAATTGCAGATAAATCTTGGTTCGATCCATCGTAACACGAGCTAATAATCTCTGTTGATGATGTAATTAACCCCCGCAAAAGCGATTTATCTTTGACAATCTTTGCGTGTTGAACGGCCATGCCAATCGCAGGAAGATCTTCTTGAAGCTCAATCAGCCCCACCACGCCACCAACCTCATCTAACTCGTTACGCGTAGAAAGAAGGTCTTGGAGGGTAACAAGATCGATACGTTGACCCGCGCGCGAAAGATCTAGAATCCCTTGATACACAATTCTGTGTGACGTTAGATAAAAATCAGACGGCACCAAAGAATCTACAACAAGTCCTAGATTTTCTTCATTCAGCAAGATGGCCGAAAGAACTGCGCGTTCTGCTTCGATGCTGGCAGGAAGACCCTTAAGTCCTCTAGCTCCGCCTGCATCACCAGAACGCGCCGGAACAGATTTTTGATACTTAGAAGGCATCTCTCGATGCGATCGTTCGTTGTTAGAAGGCACTACGCAGCTTCGCCAACAACCTTGAGTGTAAACTCAGGAATCAACTTTGCTGTAAGCTTAACGCCTACAGAGTGCTCGCCTGTTGCTTTGATAGATTTGCCAAACACGATTTGTTTTCGGTTTGCTACAACATCTTTAGCCTTAAGCAAGTCCACAAGTTCATCTGCACTTACAGATCCATACAATTTACCATCATCGTGCACGCGTTTTTTAATCGTGAGATGCATGGTTTTAATACGCTCTGCAAGCATGCCAAGCTTTGAACTAATAACTTCTTTAACTTTTTCAGCTTTAACAACTTTGTTTTTAAAGAACTCTTCCTGAGCTTTTTCAACTTTAACTGCAAGCTTGTGGGGGAACAAATAGTTGGATGCATAGCCATCGGTAACGTTTACCATGGTTCCTGCCATTCCTACATTTTCGATGTCTTTAAGTAAATAAACACGCATGGATATTTTACCTTCGTATTTTAAAGAAATGATCTGAGACGCATTTGAAGGGTACCAGAAAATCCTTCGAGGGAGAAGGGGAACAGAAGAGCCATCATCCGCAGAAGCATTGCGCACCCCCCACAGCCCACGCTATCTTAAAGTGCGGGCAAAAACCTAGGGGAGGGGGCCTATCACAATGCATAAAAGCAATCATATAATCGTAAAAATAGCGTTTGGCTTATTTATAAGCCTGGTACCAACCTTCACACTTCATGCTTCTGATGACGACGATTTCGCATCAATTTTTGAAGGGTTATTCTCTGGGGAAGACAATCCCTTTTTAGAGATGTTTGGACAATCAGACGAAGCCAAAGAAAAGAAAAATTCTTCTAAGAAAAAAGAAGAACCTATCAAAGTTGTAGAAATGCCTACCAAAGAGCGCTTAGCTCTCTTTGAAGAACTCATTCAGAGCATCCTTACACCCCTTGGATCGCTCATTCAAAATATGCATTTTAACCACATTATTCTGGGCGGCTCAGTTTATGAACGCATCCAGCACCACCGCGCACCCATGATGGGCGTAGAATCTACCCTCTTGCATGTTTTAACGCTGCAAAAGTATTTACCAGCCAAAGAAATTGAACCTTTTATTAAAATCTTAGAAAAAGAAAGTGCTCAGATTACAAGCCTTCTCAACGAATTGCTCACCCAAGCCTACAAACCCGTAGCGCACGATGTTGATGCAGAAAATGCATTTATTTTAGGGAAAAGCGATAAATCGCCCGTTTTTATCCCAACATCGCACCGCAAAAAGTTAGAGGGTAAATTTGCAGCTCTTTCCAACAAGCTCAAACCATTTAACGCGGCACTTAAAAAAACACTCGAATCGCCTGACATTAAAAAGCTTTTCCCAGAACAAAAAGCAACTCCAACAAAAACCTACGCGCCAACATCGTCTAGCGGAAAATACAGCCCTTCATCGCCATCGCGGCCACAACAAAGCACCTCGCGCGGCAAATCTTCTTCCTACGGAGACGATTATTACGATCCATATTCATCTCATTATTCATCCAATTTCCCTTACGATGAATACGAACAAGAACATGAAACCGATAAACCGGAAGAGCCAAAAAAAGATGCGCTCGCCCCTGCACCTTCTGCCCAACAGCCAGAACACAAAGCAAACCTTATTGAACTTGTTAACCAACTTACCGAAAATGAAACTGTCAACCTGCTCAGAGATGTCTCCAATGCAGGGCCCATGCTCACAGACCCTACCTATTTTTCAACAATGGCAAACGCATTTGAAACGCTCTTTAAGCATTCGGCAGATGGCGGCCTGGGCACCATTGCTCAACTTTTAAAAACTATCGAAAAAGAAAAAGAGAGCGTAGAAAAAGCCCTAGAAAAAGCAAAGCCAGACGGCAAAACGCTTACCGTTGAAGCAAAAAAAGTCACACACCGCTCGCCAACAACACCTCTCTCTGAAAAAGAAACTCAGGAGCAAGAAGCAGAAATTGCACAAAACGCAGCTCTTGAGACCTATAAAAATATAAAATTAAACCTGGTGCAGGCACTCACACGGCTCTATTTCACCCCCGCACAACAATGGGTAACCGACAAGCCACTCTCCAAAACCATTCCACTTCCTCGGCCCATAACCGTATTTATGCTCCCCGAACACGAACATTCAGGTCACCGGCTGGCAGAAATAGAAAATAAACAGCTCTCTCGCAACGCGCTCGATCAGGAAGACGAATTCTGTAGCGCATCACAAAAAAAAATCCACCAATTTGTTAACCTGCTCAATAAAAAACTAGACATGAAAAGCATCACGCAAGCATACGAACAAAAACTTATGGCCGAAGTTTTGGAGCTAGAAACTATCCGATCAGAAAAAATTAAGAACCTTGCAGCCTCGCTCAACACAACGCCACTCACCCTCGAAGAAGCGCCCCACATAGAAGCAACCTTGCAAACACTTACCGAACAAGCCGAATACATCAGGCGTACAGCGCCAACGCTCAAAACCTGCGAAACACATTTTTACAAACTGAGCCTTGCCCAAAAGTATGCTCAAGAGAAAAAAGCTCCACCCAAAGAAGAAGAAAAAGTACTCAAAGAAGGACAAGGAACCACGCGCTGGGATGTTACCCAAGCGCTTGAAGGGCTCAAGAGCAAACTACAGACCTACAAACAAGCTGCGGGCTCTGGCCAAGAAGAAATCCCTGAGGAAATTAAATCTATCGAGCGAAGCATGCTCAAAACATCTTCTGCATGGACAGCAAGCCTGGTGCTAAAGGCAGAAATATCCCAAGAGAACCGCCCAGCACAACCTCGGCTCTCACCCGCAGAAATAGCAGCACGAACAATGTTAGCAACACAAGCTGCTTCACCAAAGCCAGCAGAAGAAGAAAATGCAAGCTCGCCCGGTTTTCTCAGGCGATTAATGAGCAAGATAACGGGGTAAAACGTACGTTGTTTTGGCGCTAAAAAGCCATTAATCTAAAAGAATCTCAGGCCTAGCATAAGGATTAAAGGTTTTTATGTCCGAAAAAGAACTTTTAGCACACACGATAATGCTTGCTAATGAGCATGCAGATCTCCTCAGCAATGCCCTACACAAGGTTCAAAAACTGATGCCGCTTTCCCCTATTCAACTGTCATCGCTACCTCTCGACGATAGAGCTCAACTTGAATTAATGGATAGTAGGTTTTGTAAGCTTTATAACCTTATTCGCACAAAAACGTTCGACGCTCTTTTGTACATCGGTGGAATAGAGCGCGGAACCTTCATCGATACGCTTAACAGACTCGAAAAATCGGGTTTTATCGATGACGCAAACAAATGGATAGAGTTCGGCAACCTAGAAAAAAGTATCCAAAAGGACTACTCAGACACGCATGAAGTAATTGTTGCGCGTACAAAGGAAACGTTTGCCGCCTCCCAAGAACTCATACTTTTTTGGAAAACCTTAAAATGTAAGTTACAAGATCTTATGAAAAGGATCTAAGCCATGCGTTTAACAACAAAGCAACTTGCCATCATCAAAA
>JBEITS010000073.1:0-5300 GCA_040374805.1 Campylobacterota bacterium
AGTGTTTGAAGGTCAGCAGGACGGTTGCGGGTTGTTTTTTTGCAAGAATGCCCAGTATTTTTTGGATTCCCGGGTTTTTATTGGTGGTTATGGTCTTGTGGTGGCGTGGTTTTGAGAGTTCTTTTTTTAAGGCCTCTGTTTCTAAAAAACCGTAGGTATACAAAGATTCTGCTTCGGGGAGTGTTGCTGCTGTTGCGTAGGTAAGAGGCACGCTTCTGCGGGATGATGCAGGAAATGTTTGGCTGGCTGATGGCGCAGAAGATGATGTTGCCGGGACGCAAACAGTCATCGCAGGGACAAACATACAAAACGCAAAAATTAGCTGAAATCTGGTCATTTCTTAGTTGCAACTCAACAGAAAAGCCCTGTGCATCCATTCGTTTACCATACTCTACTCCACAGCTTTGTAACGTTTTTGCAAAAAACACTGCAAAAACGTTGGTTTTTGGCCTCAAGAGCGCGTGTAGAGTTGGTTTTGCTGGCAACTTGGGTGCTTGAGCTGAAACCCTTTTTGGCCTATTCTTAGGGAGATTTTATAGCCAAACCCATCGATCGCCTCCATGATTTCCAACGAACTTATTTTACTGATCCATTCGGCTGTTGTTGTAGCCTTGGTCTTTATTGCTCTCAGGCTTGGAAAAACCGCTTTAACATGTTTTGTTGCCCTTTTTGGCGTCCTTGCCAACCTTTTTATCCTTAAGCAAGTGACCCTGTTTGGCCTTCATGTAACGTGCACCGATGTCTTTATGATTGGGCAGCTTTTCGCCTTAAACGTCTTACAAGAATATTACGACTCCCAAACAGCTAAAAAAGCAATCTCAATAAGCGTTTTTGCGTCCGTCAGCACAGTAATTTTGGGGCTTTTGCATCTGATGTATGCCCAAAACGAATTCGACACAACTCACTCGCTGTATAACACAATTCTAACGCCCATCCCCCGAATTATGTTGGCTTCTATCGCCGTCGATTTTGTAGCGGCCCACGTGGAGCGATTTGTTTACAGCAAACTGTCTGATTCGTTTAATAAACGCTTCTTTGGACTTCGCAACGCGCTCACTATGGGGCTCTCTCAGATTTTTGATACTGTCGTTTTCTCCTACGCTGGCCTCTATGGAATTGTCCAATCTGTTCCCCACATCATTGTTGCAAGCCTTATTGTTAAGGGCGCATTAATTGTAGGAATTTCTCTTCTTGGTGCAGGAACCAACGCCGCACTTACAAAAAAATAACTGGTTTTTATGAACAACTATTTTTCCTTTAACGTTATCCATCAATCCACCAAGTCACGCGCACGCGTTGGCCAAATTATCACCCCGCACGGCGTGATCGACACCCCCGGATTTGTACCCGTTGGAACAAACGGAGCTATGAAAGCAATCGATTCTGTTCTTCTCGAATCGATTGGCGTGCAACTTATGTTTTGCAACACCTACCATTTAATGCTTCAACCGGGTGCCGATATTGTTGCGCAAGCAGGCGGACTTCATACATTCATGAACCGCTCAAGCCCTCTTATCACAGATTCGGGAGGTTTTCAGGTCTTTAGTTTGATGTATGGTGGCGTGGCCCGAGAACTTAAAAGCCAAGGGACCAAGGCGCATTCAAACAGCGTGGTTAAAATTAATGAAGATGGTGTTACATTCCGCTCATATCGCGATGGAGCACTTATCCACCTCAACCCTGAACGCTCAATTCAAGCACAAAAAAAGCTCGGCGCCGATATCATTCTTTCGTTTGATGAACTTCCCCCTTACCATATCGACGAAAAAGCCCTTAAAAAATCATTTGAGCGCACACATCGCTGGGAAGAACGATCGCTTATCGAGCACAAGGCTAACCCAGCACAACAGGCTCTGTATGGAATTGTTCATGGAGGGATTGATCCTGAATTGCGCAAACAAAGCGCTCAGATCTTAGCCGCGATGGACTTTGATGGCTATGCAATTGGCGGAAGCGTAGGCAAAAACCGACAAGAAATGACAGAAATGCTCTCGCTACTTATGCCCCACCTCCCCGAGAATAAACCTAATCATTTGCTGGGAATTGCAGATATTGCCTCACTCGATGCGTCTATCCCCCTGGGAGTAGACACGTTTGATAGCTCACACCCCTCAAAATGTGCACGCCACGGAAAACTCTTCACAAATGAAGGCGATTTGCACATCTTGCGATCGGGAAACAGCACAAGGTTTGAGCCTATTTCTCGCACGTGCACCTGTTACACCTGCCAAAATTACACCATTGCCTACCTTAACCACTTATTTAAAGCGCATGAACTTTCTGCCTACACCTTGGCCACAATCCACAACACGCATTACGTAACCCAGCGGATGGCTCACTACAGAAATATGATTTTACATAACCTTTTGTAACAGTTAGAGCCAAAACAAAAAGATAGCGCAACTCAACCAAAACCCCATCTATATTGACTAGTAGAAATGATGCTTGCTACGGTTAGAGATAAGAACGGACTATCATTCTTCACATCTCTAACCGGGAAAGCGCTCATGAAAAATCGTGTTTTAACAGGCTTTTTAACGATGTTACTTTTCTGTGCCACATCTTGCGCACAACTCCATTCAGCCGTTATGACTGAGATCAACAGCATCACAACAGAGTCTATGAAGTATTCAGATCAGATTCGTCTTGGTTTTAATGATTTTCCCGATCTTGACTACAAAGTTAACGAAATCGATGGAACATGCAGCCTGTCACTTTACAATGTTACCTACACCTCTGCTGTTGCTAAAAAACTTGCTCAAAACATCAAATCAGCCAGTCGCAACATAACAAATGTGGTACTTTCAAAGATTTCTCGTGAAGGTTCTGATCAAGATGGATCTTTGGTAACCATTATCTTTGCCAACAACAATATCCACCTTAACGTCCAAAATCTTGAGCACCCACATCAATTGATTATTGATGTAACAGCAAATAACCTTCTGCAAACTCGATTGCACGGCACAGGCGTTATCGCTCAAGCATTCAATAAGCTACACGCTCATTACGCCGCTCAAACACTCGTTTAAAAAAATCTTATATAACAACGCTATTTTCAGCCGATTCCTCTTACTGCTCTCTTAAAGGGTGTTTTTACTCAAAAACACCCTTTTTCATCACCAAAACTGCATATTTTTTCACTAAGTGACGCTTTTCAAAACTTCATAAATCTCACCAAAACACTCATTATTTCAGTTCGTAACAGTACCCTTTTGATGCTTTTTTTCTTCCTTGGTAATCTTAAGAAATCACGGAAAAATCCGTATGTTTCGCAAGCTTTAACAATGAAAAGAGGCCTTAATGACTGTTACTTTTTTACGTCGATTCTTATCATTTCTTTTTGCAGCTTCGCTTTTAATTGCCAACATTAGCGCAGAACCTCAAGAAACTTCGCCAGAAGCAGACGTTTTTGCGCATGAGCAGCAAGAAGCGGGCGCGCAGCCAGAACTATCCCCTGCTCAACTTCAACAATTACAACTTATCCAAGCCCTTCAGGCTGAATTTGCTGAAGAAGAAGATGCTCTTCAAGCTGCATTTGAAGCGCTCAGTGCTTCACTTTCTGAGGAACAACAATCATTGCTCGGACTTTTAACACAACAATATGGTCCTAAAATGGCCCTTGTTTACATCAACGCAGAAACAGAACCCGAAGCGTTTGCCGCCTGCGCATCCAAAAACGGCCTTTCAACAGAAGCCGCTGCAGAACTCCAACAACGCCTCACTTCTATCCTCGCAAAAGAAAATATTCCGTTAGAAGCCGTACAAGGAGTTATGGCTCTTCAAGCACGCGGCGAAGATTTACAACAACGCCTCCAACAACGAGCTGCCGAACTTCAGGCGGGCGCTCCCCATAAAACCCCTGCAAAAAAATCTAAAAAATCGGTTGAAAATGCTGCCCAGAAAAAATTAGAAGCAACCAAATTGCATGCTCAACAATACATCCGCGGCATGAGATGCTTAAAAAACATCTTAATGTATGACCCTGCAACAGACAGCGCTCACTTTGATGCAATTTTAGAAACCTACAATACACAATCCCAAACTCCTACCACCCTTGCTGTATTGCTAGAAAACCGCACCCAAATTATGGCGCAACTTGTGGCCCTTGGACTTTCACCTGAACAGATTAAAGAAGTTGTGCGCAACGATAAAAAAGACATTGTTACGCAATTGCTGGGTGGCCGCTCACGCGATGAACGAGAAATGCTTTTCTGCAATCCAGAAACAGAACCTGAAATCTTCAAAAAACTTGCAAAAAAACGAACAGACAGGCTTTCAGAAGCAAGCGATGAACACGTTGAGCCAATTGCCGTAGAAACAATTATTAAAGAACAACAAAATCTTATTGAAGCGCTCAGCCAAAATGGTGTTTCTCTTGTTGATGCATTGCCGATTATTGATGAAATCAACAGCGAAGAAACCTCACAAAACGTAAAAAGCTTTGTTGCCGCAGCTTCATCTTCATTTTTATTTGGTGCCGCCGACTATTGCACACAAGCAGCTACCGTGGGAACACAAGTTGCAGGAAGTGTTTGGAACTGGCTGCTGCAACCCTGGGGTTTTTATACGCAAGTCACCGCACCAGAAACAGAAACTACATCTTTATTCCCACAATTCACCTGGCTTGCAAGTAAGAAAATACCACGCACAAATATTGCCCCCTTAGCTTTTTTAAGCAAACCAAGCACGTGGTCTCTTTTCCAATACGAAAAGCCCAAATTAGATACCGTTTCTGGTAGATTTTGGGTGAAAAAGCTCAAAGTAACAAAAGAACTTACAACAAGCTCACTACTTCCTGAGTGGGTTCCCGGTCGTATCAGAAATCATAAATGGTTCCAATATCATAAAGAAACATCGCGTGGCGATGGCACAAAATGGGTATGGTCTGAAGCAGGATTTAATGCAAAAGCACTTCAAGCACTCGCTCTTGCACCTACGGCGTATCTTTTTAAAGGTCGCCAAGAAGATGCACTTCTCTCTCAGCTTCCGCTCCCACCGCAAGGCATTGCCGAATTAAAGGCACACCCGCTGTATAAAGGCCTTGCATGGCCCGCAGCTGCTATTATTCCGGTAGCAATGGGCCAACACCAAGAACTTGCCAACCAAGCATTCCAATCGGTTGCGGGCGCAAAAGGCGGACGTTTACTCCACCTTTTATTCTCAAAGATTATGCCTTTAGGTGGGTATGCAACATGGTATTACAAAAAAAACGGGCTAGCGTTTAAATCACTCGCTTCATTACGCAATCTTGGTATGAAAGACAAAAACAACGCGGCTAGCTTTGTTGCTCGCGCTTCTAT
>JBEITS010000036.1:0-8726 GCA_040374805.1 Campylobacterota bacterium
CACCTGCGGCTCCTGTTCAGTCTTCTTCTGTGGTTCAACCAGTACAGCCAGCCCCCGTAGTCTCAGCACCTATAATTCAAGCTCAAGCAGTTCAAGCTGCTCCAGTGGCTCAAGCAGCTCCTGTAGCCCCGGTGCTTCAAGAGTCACCTGCAGCTCCTGTTCAGCCATCTTCTGCGGTTCAACCAGTGCAGTCAACTCTTATAGTTCCTGTTGCCTTACAGCCAAAGCAAAGTGCAGACGTTGAAGCAATTATCCGGAGTTTTTGCGCAACATTGAAGGGGTCTTCTGTTGGCGAGTTTACAACAGCTTTTATGACACTATTCCCAGCAAATCCTCTTTCTGATGTTGCCGTTACAAATGGTTGTGATGCTTTAATTACTGCGTGGCGTGGACGAGCATCGTATAATAATGCATCTGCTCCTGTGTATGCGCAAGTTGGACAACAGGGGGGAGCGTTTGATACGTTGGTTTGGATGAGCGTGTTTAAGCCTGATCAATTCATGCAAGCTAATCAGCAAGCTCACTTGGTGGCATTTAGAAAAGTTGTAAAAGAACTTTTTAATATAGGTCTTAATTAAAGCTTAAAATTGCATTAAAAATGAAGCGGGCCCGGTCAGAAATGACGGGGCCCTTTTTACTAGATACCGGTACGGCGCGTTGTTTGTGCGCTATAAAGTTCCGATAGCACTTCTATGAGTTCTCTGAGAGATTAAGGATCGCCAGGCTTTGAGCCAAAACCGGTTTTGTATCCCTTAAGCTCGCTTTGTTCAACCTCACTCCAAAACGTTAATTCTTGGCATAGCTGAGGAAGGTTTGATGGGCTAGAAAATTCTGCTCTAACGGCTTTAAGTTGTTCGCAGTCTTTTCCTGCATTGATTATGGGTGTGAGCAGGAGGAGGCAGAGAATTGAGGTAATTTTCTTTAAAAAAGTCATTTTGGTCCTTTCATAATTTGTAGAATTATCTTCTCATTCTGAAAGAAGCTTGCTTGTATCTCAAAAGGGGTGAGCTCTGATGCAAAAAAACCTTGTTTTGCCACCTTTTTTGCTGATGTTTTGTATGGATCTGTTACGAAAATACTTTTTTTTGGTACTGTGCTTGTGCGAGCGCACGGGTAGGTTTATAAAGGGGCACAAGTATGTGGCAGGCAGGCGTAGGACGAAAAAAAAAGATAGGCATTCTTTTTCCGGGGCAAGGTACTCAGTTTGTTGGAATGGGTAAAGAGCTTTACGATGCCGAACGTATTATTCAAGAAGTTTTTGAAGAAGCTTCGTTGTGTCTCGATATTAATTTTGTTCAACTGTGTTTTGCATCGTCAGAAAAGATACTTAAGGAAACGATTAATTCTCAAACCGCTATTTTTGTTTTAAGTGCGGCTATTTATCGTCTTCTTAAAGAAAAATATAATATTATTCCCGACCTTGTTGCGGGACATAGTTTGGGTGAATACACGGCCATTCACGCCGTTGGTGGCATTAATTTTCCTGATGCACTTTATTTGCTCAATAAACGAGCTGTGATTATGGACCGCTACATCAAAGAACAAAATGGTGGGATGTTAGCCGTTCTTGGTTTTAATGAAGAAAATTTGCGTATTATTTGCGCTAACTACGATCAACCAGAAAATAACGAACACGTTGCAGAAATTGCTAACTACAACTCATCTACACAGGTGGTTGTTTCAGGAACTGTTCCAGAGCTTGAATGTGTTAAATCTGACGTAGAAATTATGCGTGGAAAATGTGTGATGCTTCCTGTTGAGGGTGCTTTTCATTCACGCTTGCTGCGAGAAGCAGAAAATTTATTTTCTAAGTATTTAGTTAAGGTTGATTTTAGGCCATTGCAAGTTCCGCTCATCAACAACATTATGGCGCAGCCTATTCAATCATCTGTTGAGATTAAATTATCTCTTGTCCGTCAGACGAGCTCGCACATTTATTGGTGGCAGAGCATGCAATTTTTCAAAGAAATGGATATTATTATTGAAGTAGGCCCTAACGATAAGTTTGCTAAGATGCTGCGTCGTGAATGGCCCGATAAAAAAATTTTCTCAATCAATAACAATCAAGATATCGTTGCTTTGTTTGATGCATTGAATGACGCGGACAACTAAAATATCGACAGGCTCTAAGGGGAATACTCGTGGAACAACAAGAAGTTTTTGCCCGACTTGTGAAAATAATTCGTGAAAAAATAGCACCTAATCGTGAGGTTGAAATTTCAACAGGCGCAACACTTAATGAGTTGGGGCTCGATTCGCTCGATAGAGTTGAGCTTATTATGACGATTGAAGAAGAATTTCGTGTTTGTATCAGCGATGAAGATGCAGATGCAATTCTTACGGTTGGTGATGCGGTTGGAGTAATTCAACGCGCGTTAGCGGATGGTAGAGAATAAAGACGATACTGTTCTTGTAAATTATTAAAAATGATTCTTTGTGTAGGTGAACTTTAGTATTAAAGTTCACCTACATTTTTTTGTTAAATTTACTCTAGGTTAAATTTTTTGAAGATTATGCAAGGCTGCTATTGGGCTGTTTTTTCTCTTCTTTAGGAAAGGTTTTTTTGCTTTAAAAAGAGTTACTAAAAGTTCTTTGCTTTTAAATGTTGTGTATTGGTTTTCCCAATCGGCTAAAGCGTCTTCGTAGGGGTAATCTATTTTAGCTTTTGACCAATTATCTTTGTTTTTCTTTAGATGGTTGATGGTTTGCTGAGTGTACGTGCAATATTTTTCGTTGAGTATTTCTGTGGAAACCTTCATAAAGCCAGCTCCTTTCAGGAGTCTAACGTATTCATTCTGTGAAATTACGTTAAAGCTTGGGATATTAAATGAGTCTTTGGTTGCTTGGGTTGTTGTACGTCCAAAAACCCAATCGATTATTCTCAGTTGCCCGCCTGGTTTAAGGATTCTAAAAATTTCCAAAATAATTTCTTTCTTATTGGGCGCATGAAGAAGCGCTTCTTTAGAAAAAACAATATCCACTGATTCGTTTTCTAATGGATAGGGGAGAGAGGGTGTATGGATGTAACTCAGTTGTTTGGTGAGATGAGAAGAGTGAGCGTTTTTAAGAGCCCCTTGAATTGTTTTTTTCACGGGATCGAGCCCAATGATTGTTGTTGGATATTTTTGAGCAAGATAAATATCTGCACCACCAAAACCGCACCCGATGTCCACAAGTTTTTTGTTAGAAGGCGATAAGCCCTTGAGCATGATATTTACCGAATCTGTGCCTCCTGCAGACATAAAAGTATTGCCGTATAAAAATTCAAGAATTCCTGTTATGGCGTTGCCTTTGCGGGTGTTGCCGTATTCATTTTCCATAACATCGATGCTTGGTTGTGTGGGAGCAATTATTTCAACATTGTTTGCACCCAACGAACTAATAACACAGAACAAGAGGGCTAAGAAGTGAGGCATAGTGTTTGTTTTCTTCAAAAAATATAGATGGTCGCGTGTAATATGATGTCCGTTGAGTGTTGGTGTCTAGGATGTTTTTAATCGTCTTGTGCGATGTTGCGACGTCATGTAGTGGTAATTAAAAACAAAAATGGGTGAGATGATTAAGCAGATAGGTATTTTTTTTGCGTGTGCTGCCATTATTGTTTTGGGCTGCTATGGAGTGCGCAGCTGGAATCAGTATCTGCGCGGCAAGTATGGAACTATCATTGTTTTAAATGGGCCTGCAGCATCTGGAAAAACATCTTTGCAAAAAGCATTTCAAAAACTTATGAAGCCTGCTGTATGGATTAAATTTGGCATGGATACAATTTTTGAGGCAGATATGGTGAGCGCTCATACGGCTCCAACGCTTCGCACGGAGCCGCCCGAGCCTGGTGAGCAGTTGGCGTATTGGTATTTATTAACGCACGATTCTTCTGGCAAGCCGATTATTCGATTTCAGGGCGGGGAACTTGCTGACCGGTTTATGTGCGGCATGCATAACGCAATTGCAGGGTTTGCTGCTGCGGGTTGTAATGTGATTGTTGATTATGTTGCTCGTAAAAGAGAGCCGCTTATTAATTTGCGCGATACGTTGAAGCCTTATAGAACATTTTGGGTTGGGGTTAATGCTTCTATTGAAGTGTTAGAGCAGCGCGAAATGTTGCGAGATCCTGAGTGGAGGGGCTTTTCTCGGGGATATTTTCAGGGGGTTCACAGCCACCCTATTCAGTACGATCTTTTTCTAGATACAGGTAAAGAAACATTAGAGCAGTGTGCCTTTAGGCTGCGTGATTTGGTAATGTCTAAGTTGTAGTTTTACAAGAAGCTTTGGCGAAAAAGAGTGGTTTGAAAATTGTTGAATTTGGCTCTTCTACGCTTTTAGCTACTTGGGGCAGTCTTTGCTATGTAAAACCCTCGCGGCGCAGACTGTCTGCCGTCGCCTTAATAGGCTATTGCGTGACACTACGCCTTAGCTCGTTCCACGAGCGGCGGCGAGTGGTGCGCCTAACAGGACTCGAACCTGTGGCCTCGCAATTAGGAATCGCGCGCTCTATCCACCTGAGCTATAGGCGCCTTACTACGCACGCTTTTCAAGCCTTAGCTACGAAGGGCAGGCCCTAAGCGGAGCTAATAAAGCGTACCTACGAAGTATAATAAAAATTTTTAAAAAAATAGAGAGGCTAAATACACTACACACAGCTTGCGGGGTTGGAACGAAGGCTGGCCCGCCATACGAAGCGCGGAACGGGCGTAGTATGGTGCGCCCAGCAGGACTTGAACCTGCAACCTACGGATTCGAAGTCCGGCACTCTATCCAATTGAGCTATAGGCGCACATCACCTTAATTTTTTACCAAAAAAACTTAGAAAAAGATAGTGCTATTCAGCACTATCTTTCAAATAGGTAGCCATTTTTTCTCCAGCGTTGTGGAGGTGGTAGCCTGTGTATTGTTCAAAAGCATGAGCTGTTCGGTACAATAACTCTTCAGACAGCCGAGGCCCAATAAACTGGAATCCGATAGGCAATCCATCTTTAGAGAATCCTGCGGGTATCGAAAGTGACGGAAGGCCTGCGATGCAAATGGGTACACTGAAGTAGTCTGAGCGGTAGATGGAAAGTGGATTTGCTGCAGCTTCACCAAATTTGAACGGCAACGTTGTGGTTGTTGGGGTGATAATTAAATCAACATCCATAAACGCATCATCAAATTCAGAGCGAATCATTTGTCTGATGCCGTTGGCTTTATCGTAAAACTCACGGTGCGCAGAGCTCATCACATAGTTGCCCATCATAATTCTGCGTTTAACTTCTGTTCCAAAGTTGGCACTTCGTGTTTTTGTGATCATGTCATGCAGGTTATGTGCTGTTTCATCGCGGGAGCCATACAGTGTTCCATCAAACCGAGAAAGGTTAGATGCTGCTTCTGCTCGGCTTAAGATGAAGTAAAGAGTTACTCCATATTTCAAGGTCTTGTGTTCGATGATTTTGATTTTGCAGCCAAGTTTTTGAAGTTCATCAACCGTTCGTTTAAACGCTTTGTGAATTTCAGGGTCGATCCCTTCTTCCTCAAGCGCTTCTTTGAGTACGCCAATGGTAAGGTTTTCTGGCATTTGGCCATCAAGTTTTTTGGTGAAGTCTTTTTTGGGTTCAGGCAAGGACGTTGAATCCTTAGCATCATGGCCCGACATGATGGATGCAAGAAGTGCATTGTCATACACGGTTCGCGTAATAGGTCCCGGTTGGTCAAGTGACGATCCAAATGCGATCAAACCATAGCGAGAGAAGAGGCCGTAGGTTGGATAAAGTCCCACAAGGCCGCAAAACGCAGCAGGTTGGCGAACAGATCCACCGGTTTCTGTTCCAATTCCCCATGGAACCAGGCCAGCGGCGATAGCGGCTGAAATTCCTGAGCTAGAGCCACCGGGGGAGCGGGTAAGGTCCCACGGGTTTTTTGTTGCGCCAAACGCAGAGTATTCTCCGGTGCTTCCCATGGCAAATTCATCCATGTTTCCGGTTCCCAAGATAGGGGCGCCGCTTTCGAGTAGGTTTTCGGCAACGGTTGCATTGTAGGTTGCTGCGTAGTTTTTAAGCATGTTGGAGCCGGCATGGTTGCTGGTGCCTTTAAGGGCGATATTTGCTTTCATAATTCCAGGAACGCCCACAAGAGAATGGCCGTGGGCTGGTTCGTTGGCCATAATTGGCTCGCTAAGGTGTGTGAAGGCGTTAAAAATGCCGTTATACGCTTGGATGCGGGCATTGTAAAAATCTACAACTTCACGCGGAGAAATAGTTTTGGCTTTAATCTGCTCTCGCAGTTCTTTAATAGTTGAGAATGGGTTCATGGCTTAATCTTCGGGTGTTTCGAGGATACTTGGTACAGCGAAATAGTCTCCACAGCGTGATGGCGCTTGGTTGAGAATATCTTCGCGTTCTTTTGCGATGGCTTTGTCTTCTCTAAAGACATTGATTCGCTGGACGCTATTTTGTTCGCCTGCAATGTCTACGGCCATAATTTCTTGGACATAGCCTAAAAATTCTTTGAAATCGCGCGTTAGGGCGTCGATTTCTTTGTCATTGAATTCAAGCATCGAAAGCTCTGCAAGTTTTATAACTTCTTCGCGGGTGATATCCATTGCTACTTACCTTTCAACATCTGTACAGGATTGATGTCGAGTTTAAAAATCGAAGGACGTCTGAGCGCAATAATTAAAAGGCCGATGATGTGAGGCACTGCGACTGGAATTACAAAATAGTCGGCGATGCTCCACACAACAGAAACTTTAGCAATTGCACCCCAGAAAACAGAGAGAGCGGTTACTGCATAATACAGTTTAATCCATCTATTTTCTGTGACGTATAAAAAGCACTGGCTCCCATTGTAGCAGTTTCCCAAAATCGTTCCAAATGCGAACATAAAGGCACATGCCGTGAGCAAGATGTTGCCCCATGGGCCATAATATTCCGTGAGAATTTTGGAGAACATGCTGATATCAAAAATGGCTCCTGGAGCTTTCCATGCATCAGTTACTAAGATAACAAGACCCGAAAGAACGCAAAGAAAGCCGTTTGTGTAAATGGCGATGGTAGCAAGCGAGGCTTGTGCTTTTGGGCTAGCAGTTGTTATTGAATGGGGAAATGTTCCTGTTCCTGTTCCTATTTCGTTGGTTTGAACGGCTCGTGCAAAGCCCCAGCGAATAACTTGGCTCATTCCAATTCCGCTCGCAGCTCCCACTACCATGTTGGGGCTAAAAAAGCTGTTCCAGATAAGGCGAAAGATATCAGGAAGTTTTTCTGAATTTTGGATAACAATCCAAAGTGTTGTGCAGCTGTAGATGGCAAACATAATGGGTACAAGAACTTCGCTGAGTTTGCCAATAAGTGCAACACCCCGCATCAAGATGAATAAAACAGCTCCCGCTAGCGCAAGTCCTGCAATGGTTGGGCTGATGTTGTAGGGCTGCAGCAGAAGGGCTAACGTGTTAGATTGGCTGCTCGACCAAGCTACGAGCAAAAGAAAGCCAAAAAAAGCGTAAATCCACGCCCAGAACGCACCTAGTTCTTCGCGCAAGTACTCCATGGGGCCGCCAGAAAGAGATCCATCGGGTCTGATTTTGCGGTAGATGATAGATAAAACTACTTCGGTAAATGTTGTTGCGCTTCCCAAGATTGTTCCCAAAATAAAACCGATTAAGGTTCCTGGACCTCCGTAGCCAATAGCAACGATTGGTCCAACCATGTTTCCAATTCCAATTGTTGTGGACATGGCCATGGCAAGAGCGCCGAGTGGTGGAAGGCTAACGTTAGAGCTTATTGTTCTTCGCCAGCTTTGCTTGATGATAGAAGCAGCAATTGAGAGTGCTCTAAATTGTACCCCACGAGAAATAAGGGTAAGTAAGCCGCTGATCGTAATGATAAGAATAAAGGGGCCGGTAAGTAAAAAGTCTGCAAGTGAAAAAATCATGATGTCTTTCTAGGGTTTGAAGTGTTCTAAATTTTTTGTTGTAGCCACGATTTGCCACGAATTCTAAGATAGAAGGCAACTGCCATAAGCGCTGTTGTGATGTAATAAAGTGTGTAGATTGTTACAAACTTTACTGCAGGATTAGCAACGGGCATGGAGTGGATAATGTAAGAAGCAGGCAAGAAAAAACCTAGGCATGCAACTGTGCGGACCCACATCACAGTTTTTACGTCGCCTGCGCCACGCAGGGCTGATGCAAAAATAATTTGCGTTACATCAAGGACCAAAAAGAGTGCCAGCAGGTACGCTGTTGGTTTAATAAATGATGAAAGTGTGTTGCCTGGATCGATATCTTTTGTAAAAAAATTAAGGTTGTAAGCAAGCGTAATTGTTGTTGCAACGGTGAGAAAAATACTAATCCATAAAACTTTATACATGTTTGCTCGGGCAGCTTCTGGTTTATGTTCTCCCAGATTATTGCTGATGATAAAACCTAGAATCTGAGCAAATGAGAGGCCCGCAAGTAATGACCAACGTTCAAGGTTGCGCACCACTTCGCTTGATGCGAGTGTTGTTTCTCCACCAAACGCAATCATTTTGCCTAGCCAAATAACGGCCAGTGCGAGCACTCCTTTATCGATAACAACAGGGATACTGAGTTTTATAAGGCGCACTATTTCATCGAAATTTATAGCATGCAAAATTTTGTTTTTGATGTGTTGGGAGTATTGGCTTGAAAACAAGATAATCAATACAGAGACGACGTTGGCAACACCGTATCTAATAAGTGTTGCAAGAGCAGATCCTGTGAGCCAAAGGGGTGG
>JBEITS010000142.1:0-1577 GCA_040374805.1 Campylobacterota bacterium
GGTCGGCATCTCCATCAAATCCAATTCCAAAAGTTGCGGGTAATTGCTCAAGTAATTCTTTGAGGATAAGACCATTTTTATCAACCGTTGGGTCGGGCTTTTGATGAGGAAATGTTCCATCAACAATATCATGAATGGTTGAGCAGTTTTTCCAGTTTAATTTTCTGATGAGTGCATGAATCACGGGAGCTGCTGGGCTGTTGTTGCAGTCAAAAATGATGGAGCGTTCCATGTTTTCAAGATGTGCAAATTCAAACGTAAGATAGTTGATGTATTTGGAGAGCGCATCGTAATGCTTGATGCCTCCTTGAGCAAGTGCAGGGCTTTTGTGTGTTTGTGCGGCAACAATTTCGCCTATCCGCGTGATGTCTTTTCCGTACAAACTTTTTTGGTTAAAGCAGATTTTAAATCCATTGTATTCGGCGGGGTTGTGTGAGGCTGTAATCATCACTCCGTGGACGTAGCCGGTTGTATTAATGGTAAAATACAGAGCAGGCGTGGGCACAACGCCGATGTCTACGATATTGATGCCTAAGGCTTTGCAGCCTTCGATAAAATGTTTGCAGATTTTTTCTGAATGCGTGCGTGCATCTCTGCCCACAACAAGGGTTGCAAGTTTGATGTTTTTTTCTTGTGCGTACTGAATAATTGCTTGCGCGATGTGGTAAGAGTGTTCGGGGGTGAAGTCTTTGCCAACAACGCCTCTGATATCGTATTGGCGGAAAATTGATGGATTAATCATGTGAATCGGCCCTGTTTCGGCTGTCTATCCGCCCAGGATGTTATCTGGTCACATGATTTGGTGCAATTTTATTGCTAGAAAAAAAGGGTCCGGCCTTCGCGCGATGCGCTATGGTTGGGCAGGCACGCTGTTAAACACGGCCCTTGGAAGATTGTAATACAAATTTGTGAGTCCATTTGCTATGAAGTCCAATTCGTTGTTGGTGAACGCTACGCCGTTGTGTTGCATGTCATAGTGCTTTAGGCGATAAGCGGTACTGCAATACCAAGCACTTTCGTACATTCGTATCGCGTGGTCAAGAGTGTCCAATGCTAGTGCAAGACGGTGGTGCTTGTTAGCAAGCTTGTCGTTGGCGGGGTAGTTCTCATATTCATGTAGGTTTAAGTAGTATTGAGCCCTGTTTGTGAAATGTTGAACTATTTCTTCGGGAGTGTGAGCTTTCATTGCGCTTGGGGCAATGACGCACACGATCGCAAGAATGCCTGTCCGCCATAGCGTTTTTGACGCGAAGGCTGGAAACGTTTTTAACATTGTTTTCATACGTTTTTTCTTTGATTTGCGTTGGATTATCTACGAAAGTTCTTGAAAGAGAATGGTGCGTTGTAGGGTTTAAAGCCTGCTCGTAATGCAAATCTTGTATAAATCTCTTTCAGCTCGTCTGAAATAAAGTTGAGCTCATCGTTAGTAAAAGCTACGCCGTTGTGTGCACACCCGTATTTCATACGTATTGCCTCATTGACCTTTTGAAAACTTTTACAACATTTTATTTCAGCACGGAGGTGCTTGAGTTGTGCTTTGTAGAGGTTCTTGGCGTGCTTATCTGGTTTTCCTGGCA
>JBEITS010000003.1:0-23086 GCA_040374805.1 Campylobacterota bacterium
AAATTGCATGTGACTGTTTGCCTTGTGTTCTTCTAGCAAAAAAGGGAGCTGCTTACAGCTCCCTTTCTCTGGAATTTATTTTTTGTGAGTTATGTTTCGAGAATTTCGTGAACGATTGCGCGTTCTTGGCCAAGTTTTCTTGCAATGAAGCGAGAGCGCAAGAAGTTTACGAGCGTATCAACGGCATTCCAGATTACAACGCCGCAGTAGGCTCCAAGCAGTCCCCCGTTCATGATGACGGCAAACAGGTATGCAAGCGGAAGAAAAACGCCATATGTGGTGAAGATGCTTGCGCGCATAAGAAATGCTGTTTCTTTTACTCCGTTCAGGTAGCCGCGGAACATAAAGTTTAACATCACAACAAATTGGTTGCCGGCAACAATTCTAATGAGTGTTGCCGCACTTGCTGCCACCGTAAGATCATCAGTGAAAAATGTTGCAATTTGGTAGGCCCAGAAAAAGACTCCAACTCCCAAAAGCGCAGCGCACGTAAGAGCTGTAGCAGAAACGCGTTTGGCAACATGCCAGAGCATGTCAGTTTGTGCTCCTCCCATGAGTTTTCCAATAAGCATCGACATGGTGATCATAAAGGCAAGGCCAGGAATGTACGACATATGAAATACTTGTGATGCAATGTGGAATGATGCGATAGAAGAAGCTCCTAGGTGCCCCAGCATTCTGGTGAATAAGAACATGGCAAGAAGCCTGAAGCCTGAGTGAAGTCCTACGTCTGCAGCAACTTCAGTATATTCTTTAAGTACTTTTGCAAAGGGGGTAGAAAGTCTTCTGAAGAGGTCTTTAAATCCTTGTGTGTAAAGCGCAACAATAGCAAAAAGAGCAGCTACGGCGTAGGCAATAAAAGTTGCAAGCGCGATACCTTTAATGCCCATGGGTTCAACATGCCAGGGGATTGTAACGTCAAGCGATTCTCCAAGAAAACTTAGTATTTTAGGCACTTGGATATGAATATTTAAGGGTTTTAGGCCCCATACAAAAACGCAGTTGAGACCAATATTCAGCGATTGAGTAATTAAGGTGATAATTGTTGGAATAACAACACGGTTAACCCCGCGGAACATTCCATCAACAACAAATGTTACAAAAACAAAACCGCCACATGCCAAGATCCATGGGAGGTATTCAAGGCCGAGTGCCTGAACGTGTGCATCTTTTACAACAGTGCTGTAAACCAAGCGTGAGATGGGTTTACCAAAGACGACAAGCAATATGCCGATGACTGCAGAAGCTGCAAGCCCAATTCTGCCTACGTGGTACATGTCTTCGTGGCGCTGAGCTCCATAAAAACGAGAATTGATAACGGTTGTTCCTAAGCGTAGCCCTTCAAAAAAGGCAACAATCATTGACCAGGTTGTGTGCGCTATGCCCAGAGTTGCAATAGCTGATGTGCTAATGGTTCCTGCAAAATAAACGTCAACAACTCCCACAAGCATGAGTGTTGCTTGCGACAAAAGGGTTGGGGCCGTGAGTTGGAAAATTTTATACAGGGAAAAGTCGTTTTTCATGTGCGACTCCCGAGGGTTTTAAGGTGATGCGGTACTAGTAGCTGTTTTATGGAGTATATAGATAGTTTAAAAAAATACTTTTGGCAAAGGACACATCCCAATAAATCTTAATATCACAGTGCCCATTCCATCGTTTTATTGAGTGGGTTGATGCGTTGCTAGAAGATTGTGACAACTTTAGGTTGGGATTACAAAAACCATGCTCTTAAAGTTTTGAGGAACAGGAACTGTTTGCATAAGCTGCCGGATGCTTTGAAAGGAGCTGCTTTTAAAGAAAAGATGGCGAGTTTCTACGCCTGCGATTTTTTTAACAACAGGCTCAACAGGGCCCAAAATTGTGACAAGAGGAGTCGTTTTTAGTGATTCGAGCCGTAGTTTTCTCACGTACTCTGATATTTCTTTGCTCAGAACATGCTCGTCTTTGTGCATGAATTCAAGTTGAACAAGGCGCCCAAATGGTGGGTAGTGCAGTTCAGATCTTGTTGCGAGTTCATGTTTACAAAATTCTTCATATTTTTCTTCAGAAATGAATGAGAACAAATCGTCTTCAACCATCGATTGAATAATTACATTGCTTCCGGCGTGTTCGCGCCCCGCGCGTCCTGCAACTTGAATGAGTTTTTGTAGTACGGTCTCGCGGGTGTGATAGTCGGGGACGGCAAGTCCTAAATCTGCCCAAATAATGCCCACAAGCGTAACGCGGGGAAAGTGGTACCCCTTGGTGATGAGCTGTGTGCCAATAAGAATGTCTAGGTTGTCAGCCTTGAACGCTTCAACCGTTTGGAGCCATTCGCGCTTTTTCTTGGTGGAATCTAAGTCTGCTCTTGCAATACGTGCCTGTGGGAAAAGTTTTTGGACTAGCGTTGTGAGCTGTTGTGTTCCAACGCCTTTCATGATGAGCGGCTTATCGGCCTTGCTGCACGAAGGACATTGCGTGGGAACGGGTTTGGTGCAGCCGCAATAATGGCATTTGAGCTCAAAGGTATCATCAATTTTTGTGGCATGTGGTGTGAGAGAAACCGAGCACGATTCGCACATCACAATAGTTCCGCATTCTTGGCATTGTGCAGAAAAACTATGCCCCCTACGGTTGAGATACAAAATAACTTGTTCTTTGCGAGCAAGACATTCGGTGATGGCTTTTTCGAGTTCTTTGGTGATCCAAAATGTTTTGCGCGCACGCTTTTCTTTATTTAAAAGCACGTGTGTGATTGCAGGAAATGCGCCTTGAAAACGCTGTGTGAGCCTAAAGCGGGCAATGCGTCCGGCGGCAACGCTATGAAGTGTTGGCAGCGATGGGGTTGCAGATCCTAAGACGATAGGGCAATTGTAGGTTTTTGCGCGCCACAGAGCGATTTCTTTACTGTTAATTTTGGGGTGCCTTTTTTCCTGAAATCCTCGTTCGTGTTCTTCGTCGATAATGATGCACCCCAGGTTGCTGATGGGTAGCAAGACAGGCAGGTGGACACCTAAGATAACCGTGGGAGTTCCTTTAAGAAGGTTGCTCCAAAGTTGGCGCTTCTCTGAAATTTTTGTAAGCGAATGAAAAGAGAGAATTTTTTCTGGGAAGGGGAGTTGTGTTTTAAAAATGGTCTCAAACTGCATAGCAAGAGCAACTTCGGGCAATAAAACAATTACCGATTTATTTTCTGAAAGCGCAGTTGAAATCAGT
The DNA here is from genome assembly GCA_040374805.1 of Campylobacterota bacterium. Lineage (GTDB taxonomy): Bacteria > Babelota > Babeliae > Babelales > VHBT01. The sequence goes on from JBEITS010000003.1 coordinate 3,196, forward strand.
TTTTTATAGACTTCAGTTTTGCCTGACCCTGTAACACCCTGCAGGAGGGCCGGAAAATAAATTTTTTCGGTTATCTTGGCCGAAAGAGTGTCTGCAGCAGTTTGTTGCTCTGCAGAAAGCGTTACTTTTTTAACATTTTGGCCATTGTGCGCAACATCACCCAACGTTATTGCGGTTTCTACAAGTTCTGCTTCTGCATCTTCGGCCTTGGGAGAGAGGTTTACGTGCCCAACGATGCGTTGGTGAAGATTAACGGCATCAATACAAAAAAACGCTGCAACCTGATCGGTAAAACTGCGGTACAACGGGTCGTTAGGAAAGGCGAAAACTCCAATAACTTCACGGATTGGGGCTGCCCGACTATGCCAAGGCTTCGTCGTGGCATCACGCCCTAGCTCGTTCCGAGCGTCGGCGGATGATTCAGGTGCAGATGTCGCAATGCTTCGTACAATGCACGGCAATTTTTGGGTGCGCAACGGCACTTCAAGAAACGTCCCAAGGGTGACTTGAGCTTCGAGATGTGACGGCACGTGATACCACAGGGGTTCTTGCCAGCCGGAAAGTAATTGAACGTTAACAAACACCGTGAAAAGTCGTCCTGGCGCGAAAAATGTAGAGATAGAATTATTGCTTTTTAGGATATCAGGATTGTTTAGAAATGTATTTGAGGGGAAGTTTTAGAAAGACTCTTAAGGGCGGTGCATGTTGATTATTGAAACAAAAACCCGCCTGACTTCAAAATCAGGCGGGTTTTTGTTCAAGTCTAAGAGGCTGGATTAAAGCTTGGTGCACTTGTGTACATTTGCATCTTTAAGTAAAGCGGCATAAGTCTGTAGACACGGTTTTGATCTGTTTGCCATTGCTTAAAGCCATAATGTGCAATGGTGTCGATCGAAGCAAGGTCAAACGCATCGTTGATGCATGTTGATCTATCGCCTAATTGTTCCATGATCATATGGCCGTAAATGGGAACTCCATTTCCAACAAAGAGCTGTTTGTGCTGAGGGTATCGTTTTATGAGTAATTCAATAAGGGTGTACACCTTCATGTAGCTGCGATCGAAGGTCTGTAAGATTTTACGTTGAGCTAAGTTAACCTCGTACAAACCGTAATAGCATTCAACACTGTATGCGTTGAGCATGGTAACAAGAAGAATGTTTTCGTCGGTGCGAGCGCCTGTGTAATTGTCTATTACGTCGTGTGCGAGTGTGTTGAGCCCGTCAACTCCAATTAAAGGGAGCTTAAGGGCGAAGCCAACGGCATTGGCTGTGCTCAGAAGAACGCGAAGCGATCCGAACGCGCCGGGGCCTTGGTCGATGATAATTCCAGAAAGATCTTTAAGAGAAAGTGAATTTCGCTCTAAGAGTTGAATAGCAAGAGGAACAAGTGAGGCACTTGTTGTTAATTTAGCCTCTGTGCTGCGATCTGTAATACGTCCATTTTCACAAATTCCTATGGTAAGGACTTTGTAGCTACTTTGGAGCACCAAGAAGCGTTCTGGCATAATGACCTATTCGTCCTGGTCTTTAGCTCGTTGTCGTTGATAGAACAAACTAAAGGCATTGTCTTTTAGACTGTTTTCCTTTTTCTCAATCACTTTACCACAATTCAGGCATTTCCATCCCTCGAAATTAATAAAATGATTGAAAAAAGTTTGGGCGACCATTAAGCCTTCACACTTTGGACATCTCATAAGAGCCTCCTTTATTGTCAGAATTTGCCGAACAATATTGCGTTAAATTGTGATAATTTCACGAGCTGGACGTTGGTAATGAGCGTAGCGATCCCCTTTTGTATGGTATGGTATTCTCCTGCCTAAGATGAACAATCTTCATTGCATCGTCTTTTAAAGGCCTCTGCATCAAGATAGGTTTGTAAAATAAAAGCGGCTGCTATCGAGTGCTCTTTAGAGCCCGAAGCTGCACGGTCTTTTGCATTTTTATCATGTAAAACTGTTTTTGCTCTGCTGCTCGAGAGACGTTCGTCGATAAGAGAAAACGGCATAGGCTTAGAAAGCTTTTCGTTAAGCTGCGCCATGAGTGTTTCGGCCTGGAGTCGAACTTTGGTGGTTTGTTCGCTTTCGGTTCCGGTCATGGTCCTTGGTAGACCGATTATAATTTTTTCTACGCGCTCGGTGGCAAGTATCTGCGTAAGATCTTGTAAAATACTGCTCACAGTTGCTGTTTTATACGGCCGACAGGTAATTTGTGATGCATCAGACATCGCAATTCCAATCCATTTATCGCCAAGGTCTAAACCAAGAACTTTCATCGCGCCCCACTGTGTATCATTAGAAATTGCTTTTTACAAGCATAAGATCATTCCCTATACTTCGCAAAGATGCGGTATCGGGTGTGGGGATGAGGGTGTTCATGAAGGCCAACGATGGAAAACTTGTTTTAATTGATGCGTCGGCGGTTTTATATCGAGCATTCTATGGGCTTAAGCCGCTAACCACATCGTCGGGTATGAAGGTTCAGGCGGTCTATGGCTTTTGCCGCGCTTTAAAGCAGCTTCTTGATGCCTATTCTCCGTGTTGCATTGCTGTTGTCTGGGACAAGGGCGATTCGGGCCGTAAAAGTATTTTTGAAGGATACAAAAGCAGCCGCCAGGCAGCTCCAGTAGATCTTGTAGAGCAGCGCCGCCTTATTCATGCGATTTGTGATGTTATTAAAATTCCTCAATTAAGTGTGCAGGGCTTTGAGGCAGATGATGTTATTTATTCTGCCGTTATGCAAAATGCCGATCGTTTCGAAACAACGGTTGTAGTTTCGCCCGATAAAGACTTGCGCCAAATGGTAAGTTCTTCATGCGTGGTGTTCGATCCGATTTATAAAAAAACATACAACGAAGCAGAATTCTTTAAAAAATATGAATTTAAGCCTGAACAGCTTTCTTCGTATTTTGGGTTTGTGGGCGATAGCGCTGACGATATTGCAGGCGTTGCGGGTGTTGGCGATGTGGGGGCAACATCGCTGATCAAACAATTTGGTTCGCTCGAGAATGTGTACGAAAATTTAGATAAAATTACCTCAGCATCGCTCAAGAAAAAGCTGATCGAAGGTCGTGAATCGGCATTTCTAGGTAAAAAATTATTTACGCTGCAGATGGTTGATGGGTTTGCGTGTGATCCCCATAGCCTTGCCTATGATCCTAAAAATTGGGAGCTTGCGTACCCCTTTTTCCGCGATCTTGAATTTAAAAGCTTGATTCCTGCACATGTTAGTGTCCCTAAGGCTGAGCAGGCAGCTGTAATTGATAATTGGGTCGTCACGATTATTGAGACGATGGGTCACTTCTTGCAGCTGAGCAAGCAATGGGGCGCTGCCGAGAGATTAGTTATTGATACCGAAACAACGGGCTTGAGCAACACGCAGGCTGAGCTGATTGGAATTTCAATTGCGAGCGATAAAAATACGGGGTTTTATATTTCATTCATTCATGATCATTGGAATATGCTTGAAATTGAGCAAATAAAAGCAGTTCTTGGCGCTGTTCTGTCTCAGCATCCGTGTGTTGTGATGCATAACGCAAAGTTTGATCTTCATATTTTAGCAACGGCAAATATTGCGCTTCCTGTTCATGTTCAAGACACCATGTTGATGGCTGATCTTTTAAAAACCGATGATGAGACCAAAGTGGGTCTTAAGTCACTTTCGCTACGGTTGCTTAATGAGCCGATGGATGATTTTAAAACGGTTACAGCTGGGTTTAAAAGTTTTTCTGATGTTCCGCTTGAAGATGCTGCAAAATATGCAACGCATGACGTTGTTCAGACCTATAAATTGTACGATTTGTTTGAGAAGAGCTTTGCTGGCCAGCTGGATCTTAAAAAAGTGTACGATGATATTGAACTTCCCATGAATAAGATTTTGTATGGCATGGAGCGCACGGGCATCCTTGTAGATACCGTAAAACTCAAGCAGACCCGCCACGATGTAGCTCAGGCCATGGAGGTGGTTGATGCTAAAATTAAAGGTTTTCTCGAATCTGTGTGCTATCCCGGGCTTGATACTTTCAATGTTCAGTCACCCAAGCAGGTTGGAGAAGTTCTGTATGATTACCTCAAGCTTAAGTCCACGCAGAAGACTTCGGGCGGAGCGCGTTCAACAAACCGTGAAGTGCTTGATGAGCTTGCTAAGGTTCATCCTCTTCCCGCGCTTATTCTTGAATATCGTGAGCTGGCAAAGCTGATTAACACGTACCTGGACCCCCTTCCCCTTCTTGTTGACCCTCAAACAGGGCGCGTGCACACAACCTATTCTCAGGTGGGCGCTGCAACGGGCCGTTTGGCAAGTTCAGACCCCAACCTTCAAAACATTCCCGTTTCAAGTGATTTTGGGATGGCAATTCGCCATGGCTTTGTGGCGCCACACGGTAAAATGTTGCTTTCGGCCGACTATTCTCAGGTTGAGCTTCGTGTTTTGGCTCATTTAAGTGGCGATCCGGTGCTGACCAATGCATTTATTCACAATGAAGATCCGCACCGCCAAATTGCAGCGCGGCTCTTTGCAAAGTTAGAAGAAGATGTAACAACAGCTGAACGTCAGATTGGTAAAAAGATTAACTTTAGCATTATTTATGGCCTCACTCCGTATGGGCTATCGCAGGATTTGGGCATTTCGCTCAAAGCGGCCAAAGAATATGTTGAACAGTATTTTCTTCATTACCCAGGCATTAAACCGTGGATGGAAAAAGTTGAGCACGATGCTAAGCGTGATGGCTATGTGACAACGCTTATGGGGCGTAGGCGTTATGTGCCGGGTTTGCAGGAGTCTAATAAAAATGTTTACGAAGCGGCCCGTAGGGTGGCGGTGAACACCGTTGTTCAAGGAACAGCTGCTGACATTATTAAATTGGCTATGATTCATGTTGCAGATGCAATCAGGCTGCAAAATCTTCCTTTAAAGCCTCTGCTTCAAATTCATGACGAACTTCTTTTTGAATGTCTGGAAAGTGACGTTGAGGCAATGAAGGGCGTTGTTGTTGAGCAAATGGAGCATGCAATTGACTTGGCAGTTCCATTAAAGATTTCTGTGGGCGTGGGCAAAAGTTGGGGCGATGTGTAATTTCTTGGGTTTCGATTGACTCCTAGAAAATAGTGAATGCTCAAATTTCCTGAAAAACCCCCTGTTTTATTGCATCAAGAAATGCTGTTGCGTGGTTGTGTGTGGTGATACATCCTGAAAAAGAATTTGTGTCTCCTGTTGTGGGAAGTATTATGAAAAACCTTTTTAAGGTGCTTGCTGTAGTTGTTGTTGTGTGTTTTGCCGGCCAGGTTGCGTGTCCGCGTGGGGCTACGTACGATCTTATTAAAAGTAATGTTGATACATATGCCGAAGGAATTATCAACCGTACGCTGTATCCAAATTCTCATGCTATGTGGAAGCGCTTAAAAAGTGAGCATGGTGAGGTGCTTGCTAAAATCGTGATGAGTGAAACCTATGCCGTTATTGCTGATATTTTGCGTCTAACGAATCAGTATTGGGATGTTAGATTAGCGCTGTTGAGCGGTGGTGGGGTTGCACAGGTTCCTGAATATGCTTTTGCAACGCGTATTGCAAAAGGGCGTGAGGCAAAAGCGTATGCGCTCGAGCTTTTGGCAAATGCTCGCGTGTTTGGTGATAGTCTTCCGGGTTTTGATTACGATGAATCGGATTATTATCCAGAATTTGATGACCGCTTTCCTGTTATAAGATAGTTTTTTTTATAATCCCGCAGTCAAGTATAGTTGTTGGCTGCGGGATTGTAGTTTTTTGGTCTAATGTAGCTTTTTTGATAAGCTATTTAGGGCGTCGTGCGCGATGTATAAAGAAATGTGTCTTGTGAACATAATCTTAATGTTATTGAGCTTGCTGTGTATCGTGCTGGTATTAAATTTTCTCTATAATTTTTTGTTAGAATTTAGCCGGTTGAGTGCTAACGATGATTCTAGCTCTGCAAATGTAGTGCATCCTGAGTTCAAATCTTCTACAGATCTTGTAGCCCCAAATATTCCACAGAACCCTAAGGGCGATTCTGGCTCAGAGGGAGAAGTGATTCAAAACGTGCCAAGTCCTCATGTAAAGCAACAATTGTTTCAAGCTGCGTATGATGCGCTTTCTGCTGAAAATAAGGAGGCGTATGCGGAATGGGGGAGTGAAGATAAAAATGAACATAAGCTTGAAGCTGAAGATCTTGCTTCTTACCTTTTCCTCGCGCATTGGGCTTGCGTAGTGAACGACTCAGCATGTCTAGAGGCGCTCAAGGCTGGTGGAGCAAATTTTGATATTCAAGATAACAATGGCTCTACGGCTGCGCATTATGCTGCAAAAAATTGTTATACAGAATGTTTAGAGATACTCAGGGCTGGTGGAGCAAATTTTGACGTGCAAGATAAACAGGGCTGTACACCTGCACATTATGCTGCAGAAGAGAATTGCATAGAGTGCTTAGAGATACTCAGGGCTGGCGGCGCAAATTTTAATATTCTTTCTAAAACGGATTATACCCCTGCTCATTGCGCTGCATATTGGGGTGGGGAAGCATCTCTAGGCGTGCTCAAGGCTGGTGGTGCAAGTTTTGATATTCAGAATAAAGAGGGTTATACCCCGGCGCATTATGCCGCAAAAAACGGTTATTCAGGGTGTTTAAAAATACTCAATGGCTTTGGGGCAAATTTTAATCTTCAAGATTATTATGGGGCTACCCCTGCGCATCTTGCAGCAGAGGGTTGTCATGCCGCAGGACCTCGGATGGTATGTGTATATGATGTTCCAAATAGCAACGGCTATACTCCACAGCGTTATGTTTTGGCACAGAGCTATAGAGAATGTTTAAGCGAGCTCAAAATTGCTGGCCCCAACTACGAATCGTGTTTACAGGTCGTTAAGGTTAGTGGCGCAAATTTTGATATTAAAAATAATAAAGGCCAAACAGCGCGAGAAGTTGCCGCAGCAAAGGGCATAAATATTGATGAGCTTTAATTTGCGAAAATCAAAGCCTTTGAGCTCTTATGGCGTCGAGTTTCCTTAAGTTGATTGCTTTCGTTGGTTTAGGGTTCTTCAATCCACCTAGACAAAGAAAAACTTGTGTGTATACGCTGTTAGTGTGCTCTTTAAGTTTCGAAAGAGCTTTTGGGTCGTCGTTGACAAGGAGAATATAATTTTTCTGGTAACAGTAGTCGTTTTAATGTTTTTTAATGTGTTTTAATGGAGAGATTATATGAAATTGTTGTCTTTTGCTTTTGCTTGTTTCGCATTAATCGGCTCTGTCTCTGCAGCAAATCTTGTTCAGCAGATTGAGGCAAAAAAAGCTGCCTTGTCTAACGTGCGTATGAATGTTGTTGAGCTGCGCTTAAAAAATGGCGTGCAAGCCTCTGTGAGTTGTGGCGATTGTAGTGGTGGCAGCGATTGCGGCACACGTAAATAATTGATAGTACCTAGTTGATGTGCCGCGGTGTTCGCAGAAGTGTAGATTCTGACGGTAATATTTATAATGGCACGCAGTCTTTCTGCGTGCCATTATTTGTGAGTAAAATTTATGTACTATTCAAAAAATATTCAGTATCCCTTTTTCAGGAATTTATTGCTTTGTCTTAGCATTTTTGCTCTTGCTGGGGTTGTGTGTTGGAACCTACACCAGCGCTTGGGGTACCGTAAGCAAGCATTATCTCGTTCTGTTCTTGAGCAACGCATAGCAGCTTTCTCTTTTAAGCATATAGTTGCTCGTTGTAAAAAAGAACATGGATATACCGAGGAAGACATGGGTTTGCTTGAGCAGGAGCTTAAGCGTTATTTTCTTTTAATAGCTCTTGATCCTATGCATAAGCGTTCACTTGATATGTACAGCAGGGATGTTGATAATCTCTGGCATGCTTTCATCTTGTTTACTAAAGAGTATCACGATTTTTCTCATCAAATTTATGGTCGCTACATTCATCATGTTCCAAATATTGATAAAGCCCGCGAGAAAACTGTTGAAGAGAGGATTGCTTTGCAAAAGGCGTATCGTGATTTCATTTTGTATTACGAAGAGACCTTTAATGAATCCATTAATCAAATTTGGTTGCTAGATGCTCTTTGGGCAGAAGAGCGAGCAAATTCCAAATAATTCTTTGAAAGAATGCTATGAAATTTTTTCTTGGTGGCTTGTTCAGAATCATATTGCTGTGCTTTTTGGTTGCTGCTAGCGCCCAGGCTCAGCATAATGTTATTGCTTTGCTCGGCTCTTCTAGTGCAGGTAAGTCAACGCTTGCAAAGGAGCTAAAGAATGCACTTGGTGAGGGCGTAGTCATTATTCATTACGATGCTTTTCGACGTGTTTTTTTGCTGAACGAAGGCAAGCGATTGGGGCTTTTGTCGGGTTCTTATGACGCGTCTACGGGAATGCAGGTTCGCAAAGATATGTATGAAGCTTGTGCTTCCAGCGAGCGGCCTGAGGAAATGAGAGCTTGTCTTAATGATGCTCTGGGCAAAATGGAAGAGGCGTTTTATGCAAGTGTTGTTGAGTGTGCTCGAGGCGCGCGCTATGTAATTCTCGATGCGTTTATTCTTGTCGATGAGCAGTATGGCATTATGCGTAAATATCTTGGAGATGATTGTTTTGTGGTATTTGTGCATATTTCATTGGAGGCCATAGTTGCTCGCGTTGCCTTGCGTAATGCGTCAGCTGTCGAGGCAGAGGCGCGTGGAATAAACCGTGTGTTGCGTTTTTATCCATTCCATTATGTGGCTGCGGCGTCTGAGAAAGATGGTTTGATGGTTCTTTCGTCGGGTGAGATCGCTCGGATTGTTCGAGGCAGTGAAGGGCTTTTTAATGAGCCGGGTATACTCTCCGGAGACCCCCTGCGTGCTGCCATGCTTGAGAAGTTTGGGCTGGGTGACCGTGTTGATGCGGTTTTTCTATCACCGCGCTGGTCGTATAATTTTCTTGTCGACACCAGCAGGCTTCGGCCTGAAGAGGCTGCTGATGCCGTGGTAGGGGCTTTTTCTAGGCGCGAAAGCTAAGGGCGAAAGAATGCTGTTGGAGCTATAGTTCTGGATAAACTTTTTGACATTTAAGTCAAAGGCGTTCATGATTATGTCTGTCCGGGGTCGTACCTGTGGCTCAATTTAGACGAGTAGGGCGTTCTGCCCGGCGGGTTTTAGTAAAAATTTTAAGGATGTTCAGATGGCAACAAGTAAAACTGGTGGATCTACAAGTAACGGTCGTGATAGCCGCGCGCAGCGCCTTGGCTGTAAGCGTTTTGGTGGTCAGGCTGTAAAAGCGGGCGAGATTCTTATCCGTCAACGCGGAACAAAATTTCATGCTGGTAACAATGTGAACCGCGGTGGAGACGATACTCTCTATGCAATCGCATCTGGCAAAGTTTGCTTCAATACAGGTTTCAAGGGACGTTTGTTCGTTTCTGTTGAACCTTGCGAAATTTAATATATTATAGCTTTTTTCTAAAGTTTCAGCCCGTGAGACCTTGATATGATCGATTTCTTGGGCAGGCGATATCTGCTTTTTATTGTTTCGGCTGTTGTTCTTTTGGCTGGTCCAGTTGCGTATCTCTTTGGGTATGGTTTGAAATACCACATCGATTTTACCGGGGGAACTGAGGTTAGGTTATCGTTTGAGCAACCGCGTGAGATAGGCACGGTTCGCAGTGCTGTTAAAGAAGCCGGTTTTGATGATGCAGTTATTCAAAGTATCGGGTCGACGGGGCGAGGCTTTCTTGTCACGCTCAGTGAAAACAGGCCAGGTGTGAGTGATGAGCTTGTTTCTGCTGTCACAGCAAATTTGCATGCTCCGGTAGTTGTTGAAGGGGTTGAGGTAGTTGGTGCGGGCGCAGGTCGCGAGGTTCGTTGGAATGCGGCGCTTTCTATTTTCTTAACCTTGCTTGTTTTGCTTATCTTTATCGCATCTCAGCATTCCTTTGCGTATGGGGTTGGGGCTATTGTTGCTCTCCTGCATGATTTGATTGTGCTCTTTGGCTTTCTTGTTGTTGCACAAATTCCGTTTTCTCTAAATATTTTAGCGGCAGTGTTGGCGCTTTTGGGGTATTCCCTTAACGACACCATTGTGATCTTCAGCCGCATTCGTGAGAATGCAAAGAATTCACGTTACCAGCGCGATAGTGCTTATGATGTTATTAAGCGAAGTCTTAACGAAGTATTTAGACGTACTTTATTGACGAGTTTTAGTACCTTCTTGGCACTTGTTCCTCTTATCGTTATTGGTGGGGAAAGCGTGTATTATTTCGCTCTAACTATGGCAGTTGCTGTTGTTATTGGGACATATTCATCGGTGTATGTGGCTAGCCCAGTTGTTCTCGCTATTGGTGGCAACAGGCTCTAAATAATTGTGTTTGTTTATAACTCCGCAGCAGCTCATTGCGAGCTGCTAGCGTGAGTGTTTTGTTTTCCAGCTTTCTGCGCCCCCTTTCTAGGGGAGTCCGCGGAGCTTGGCTCTAAAAGGTTGTTCCCAAAATGACACGAAATAAAAGTCGACCTGGAGAGCGTGTCTCTGGCCGCAACCGTAATAAGGTTGTCGATGAGAGTGCTTTTTCTAGGTCAGAAGAAGTAGAGAGTGATCTAACTTCGTATAATGTTTCTTCATCCGAAGATACCCCCTATGATATTTCAGATTCAGGCCAAAGTCTTGGCAGTGAAAATCTTCATGCAGGAGCGTGGGAATCGGAGCTTTCTCCGTATCAGCAAAATGCTGGTGCGAACGAAAGTGATCGTATTTATGCCGATCAGCGCAACTATCATCAGCGTCAAGCTGGTCCAAGAGATGGTCGAGATAATCGTGAACATCGTTCTGAACGTTCTGGCGAGCATCGTTCTGAGCGGGCAGAGCGCTCTGGAGATCAGCGTGAGCAACGTGGTGGCGAGCAGCGCGGCGAGCGACGATATTCTCGTCAGCAACGCACCAACGGCCGCTCCAATAGGCCTAATTCTCATTACAATAATCATAGAGATGGCCAGCTTCACCGCGAGCCAGGTTTGCTTTCTGGATATCCAGATGCACAAGAACTTGGAGATGCTCCAATTTCATACGAAGATGATGGCACAAAGCGCTCGCTGAGCATGCAAGAGCTTAAAGATATGTCGATTACGGCACTTATCGATTACGCTCAAAAATGTAATATTTCTAATGTTGTTTCACTTAAGAAACAAGAAATTATTTTCCGGATTCTTGAAGCGCAAGATCAACGCGTTGAGATTTTGGGTGATGGTATTTTAGAAAAATTACCTGACGGTTTTGGCTTCCTGCGTTCGCATAAGTTTAATTATATGCCTGGTCCAGACGATATTTACGTTTCACCTGTTCACATTAAGCGGTTTGGCTTGCGCACGGGTGACGTTATCAAAGGAACATTGCGTCGTCCAAAAGAGGGCGAAAAATACTTTGCCTTGCAACGTGTAGACAGCGTTAACTATCAAGCTCCTAGTTCTCATACGCATCGCACCGTATTTGAAAATTTAACACCGCTGTTTCCTGATGAGCCTTTTAATTTAGATGGCGATCCTTCGGTTCTTTCAACACGAATTTTGAGTGTGCTTGCGCCAATTGGTAAAGGGCAGCGAGGGTTGATTGTAGCTCCTCCACGTACCGGTAAAACGGTTTTGATGAAAGAGCTTGCTAACGCAATTATCAAGAATCACCCAGAAGCTAAAGTTATCATGTTAAACATCGATGAACGGCCTGAGGAAGTAACCGATCTTCAACGTTCTGTTGCTGCAGAAGTTGTAAGTTCAACCTTTGATGAACCCGCAAGCAGACACGTTCAAGTGGCAGAAATTGTGCTTGAAAAGGCTAAGCGCTTGGTTGAGTGTGGTCTTGATGTGGTGATTTTCCTCGATTCGATTACGCGTTTGGCGCGTGCCTACAACACGCTTGCTCCTTCGACGGGTAAAATTCTGACGGGTGGTATCGATGCGGGTGCGCTGCAACGTCCAAAGCGTTTCTTTGGTGCAGCTCGTAATGTTGAAGAAGGTGGTTCGTTGACCATTATCGCAACAGCACTTGTTGAAACAGGCTCCAAGATGGATGAAGTTATTTTTGAAGAGTTTAAGGGTACCGGTAACATGGAAATCCACCTCACAAGAAAACTTGCAAACAAGAGATTGTATCCTGCGTTTGATATTCAAGCTTCTGGAACTCGCCGCGAAGACTTGTTGTTGGGTGAAGAGACTGTTGCCAAGATGTGGGTGCTGCAAAAGTTCTTGGGAACTATGAACCCTCAAGAGGCTATGGAATTCCTTATCGATAAGATGAAGAAAACCAAAACCAACCAAGAATTCTGGGATCTTATGAACTCATCATCATCTTCTGGTTCTAATGGAAACGGTCGACGATAAATTTATTATCTGATGTGTTTAAAAAATGAAAAATGCCTCTGGGAAACCGGGGGCATTTTTCATGAGAGTTAGTTGAATATTTTTTAGCTTTTTTCGTATTCTGTGCGCTATCTCAGCGGGGTTATTTCTTGTGAGGTGTATCGATGCAAAAGCTTTCTTCAGATCGCGCAGTGCTCAAAAATGTTATTGCTGTTGTTTTGGCGAGTGCTCTTGTTGTGGGCGTAGCTTTTTTTGTGCATCGCAAGCTTAATCCGCGTATTGTTTTTGTGTCTCGCTTTCCTGAAATATGGTATCCACGAGAAAAAGAGGCCTTGCAGCAAAAAATAGCCGGTTTTTTTGAGGGTGTATTGGACCAGCCAGCTACTTCTGAGCACTGCCCTTGGTTATTGGTTGTTCCGCATGCTGGCTATGACTATTCGGGCCCTGTCGCTGCTGCTGCCTACCAGACATTGCTCGGAGAGCACGGTAAGGCTATCAGGCGTGTTTTTATTCTATCTCCCTCGCATTATGTAGATTTTAATGGCATGGCGCTTCCGCCGTTTACCGCGTATCAAACAACGCTTGGAACAGTTGAGGTAGATTGTAATGTTGTGGCAAATCTGCAGCATGAAGAAGGATGTGTGTTTGATGATCTAGTGTTTCACCGCGAGCATGCAATTGATGTGCAAATTCCGTGGGTTCAGACGTGTATGCCCAGCGCGCAGATTGTGCCGCTTGTTGTGGGACGGCTGCCAGACCCGGCAGCCGTTGCTCAGCTTGCAGCGGCGTTGGTAAAATTTTTAGATTCTTCAACGGTTGTTGTTGTAAGCTCCGATCTTGTTCATTATGGAAAGCGTTTTAATTTTGCTCCCTTTGGGCAAAGTGCATCGCTTCCAAACGATATTCAAAAGCTCGAGTGCAACATTATCGATTCTGTTGTTCATCTTGACCGCGCGGAATTTGAAGGGATTTTAAGCCAAACAGGTGCGGCGGTTTGCGGAAAAAACGTTATCAGAGTTGCGCTCGAAATAGCCCGCCAAGCGTGGACGCAGTCTGGAGAGCGCATGGTTGCTCTTAAAGATAATTCGCAGGTGCACGTTCTTGCGCATGCCAATTCAGCCGAGATCAGAAAGCTCTCGCCCGAAGATTCAGAAAAATACGAGTCTGTGGGGTATGCGGCGATTGTTGCGGTTCAGGGTAGCTAAAAATTTCGGTGTGCTTTTTCAGGAGCGCGTTGCAAGATAAAAAACAGGGCCGCAAAGTATTTTGCAGCCCTGTTCGATCTAAGATTATTTCTTTTTATGGGATTTTTCCCGAAAGTTTTAACGGAAGATTCAAGGTTAAGAGACTGAGTGAGGTTTGATAGTCTTGCTGCATAAACTTATATAATTCTTGTTGGTCTTTCGGGCGAGGCAAGCTTAGCGCTATCTGTTTGAAGCTCTGGGTGCGTGGTATTTTGTGGTTCGGCGTGCGTGAGGCCCGAGGCCAGCATGAGAGCCAGCAAGATTTTTTTATGCAATGACATGCAGTTTTTTGCTTAAAAAGAGGGTTTAAGCATTCTTAGAGTAGCTGATTTTTGTTAAAAAAGGATTTTATTCTCATTGAGGCAGTTTTTTATTAGTTTTTGTGAAAATTATACATTTTCATTTGACTCCAAGTGGGCGTCCATGGCCCCAGCGGTGATTGGGCACGGTGGTTGTAGAGGTTGTTGGTTTTTTATGCCCCGTTTTCCAAATCCACTCTGCTGCGTTGTTGATTGTTTCTACGGCGTCAAACGCGTCTTTAGATGCAAGGTCGAGGAGCGTTTTTTGGCTGGCCAGAGGAAGTTTTTGAAGGTCAGATTCTAGAATGTAGCAATGGGGTGCCCATGGAAGTTGTGTGGCAATAGTTAATCCTGGTTCGATGCTGCGGCTAGTGTGCTTGCTGTGTCTTCGAGTATCGCTCAAGAAGGCGTTGATGTTCTCAAATGTTTTATACAAGCCGTCTAGACCGTGAGTTTGTTGAGATGGCCCTTGGGGCGCGCTGGCTCGAGTTTGGGGGTCGTAAATTGTTTGTGCGCTGTGAGCCCTGAGAGGGGTGCGTGCAGGTGAAGGGAGCGCGGCTGTGGGTGTTTCTTGCGCTGTGATGCTGAGTAAAATTCCTAAAGCATTCTGAGCGCACAAAAAGAGCCCTCGTGTTGTTTTAAAAATATCGGGAAGGTTGCGAATAAAAAAACCTGCAGGGTTTTGCAAAACGATATATTTTTGCCCATGCATGGCTGTTGGAACACATCTGCTCATAACATGTGGTACGTTTTTTTTGACAAAAAGCAGCGCTTTTCTGCGCAGCTTCAACTCATACAAAAGGTCTCGTGCTTGGTAAAAATAAAAAGGAGCCCTCATAACATGCCAGTTGCCTGCATTGGTCATGTGTTTGGAGGCAGTGCCAAGCATTTGCCAAAAAATCTTTGATTTGTGCAGATATGCTTCCCGTTTGCCGCGTTTGGTAAGCGCAGATTGAGTTTGTAGTTTTTCTGTTAATGATTCCAGGGCGGGTACAGCGATAAGGAGGTGTAGCATTTGTAACAGGTTTTTTTTATTACTTGGTGGGGTTACAGCATCGTCTTCAAGGTAATTAGTCAGTTTTTTATGACCTTTTTGGGCGAGCCAGGGAAGAGAGTTTCTAATGTACCTCACAGGGCGCATCTGATGTTCTGGGAGCCCTAGCCAAGCAGTAACAAATCTTTGTGCTTTGTTAGAAGACGGTGTTTTTGGTGAAGGGGTCTGAGGTTGTGTGGCGGGGGCAGCCAAGGAGCTGCAAAGCGCGCCAAATGCAAAAATAAGACTTTTTTTGTGGAATAACATTTTTGGGTTCCAAGATAAAAAGTTCTAACGCATCAGCCTAAAGCAGCCATGTAAAATATTCCAGATGCTGCTGGTGCGACGTATTTGTGGCCCTTTTTTAAGAAAATTGCGCTTTTGGATGTTGCACGGTGAATAATGCTGCCTATTTTTCACCGTGCGCAGCCGTGGCTTTGGAGGCAAGAAAAGTTGTTTTTTGTTCTGAATGCCGCTGTTTTTTCTGTTGTAGGGAGTGGTCTAGTACCATGGTTTGTTGTGTGCTAGACTAATTTTCGTGGTAAAAAAATGCCTGGTTTTGCTGAGTGTTTTTATCTAGTTTTCGTGTTTTTTTAAGAATTAGGACTGACCAAAACGAATGTTTGGGTTTCTCAAGGCAAAAGTTGCCTCTTTTTTTAACTATTTCTCCTCAAAAATTGCAGGCTTCTTTGCAAGCTCGCGTGCAGTTGATGATATCTATTTTAATGAACTTGAAGATGTGCTGATTGGCGCAGATGTGGGATCTGCAAAATCTAAAGAATTTGTAGATCAGTTGCGGCTAGAGGCTCAGGCTGGGGCAACAAGTGCTCAGCTTAAAGATTCTTTGCAGCGCCTCATGCGTGCTAACTTAGAAAAGTTTCCTGTGGCCGAAACGGCTCCCAAGATTGTATTGGTCGTTGGAATTAACGGTGCCGGTAAAACTTCTTTTATTGGAAAATATGCTAAGTGTTTGATGGGTCAAGGTAAGCGTGTGCTTATTGTTGCGGCTGATACCTTTAGGGCTGCGGCGGTTGATCAACTTGCAGAATGGGCGACTCGCTCGGGTGCTGAGTTTTTCGACGGTCAGGGAAGGCAAGATCCGGCAGCGGTTGTTTTTGATGGCTGCAAAAAATTTGTTAAAGAAAATTTTGATCATGTGATCATTGATACGGCAGGTCGTGTTCAATCTAAAGAGCATCTGATGCGTGAACTTGAAAAGGTTCATAAAGTTATTGCCAAGGCAGCGCCAGATCACGCTGCTGCAACGTGGATTGTGATCGATGGTACGCTTGGTCAAAATTCACTAGAACAGGCTATGTTGTTTAATGATGCAGCGGTTCTGAGTGGAATTGTTCTTACCAAGCTTGATAGTTCAGCGCGCGGAGGCATTGTGTTTGCCATCTGTGATGCGCTCAAAATCCCTGTGGTGTACATGTCGCATGGGGAATCTATTAACGACATACTTTTATTTTCGCCAGATTCATATGTGAGAGGGATTTTTGATGCCTGAGGCAGCCGACGACCCGGGACAGAGAACTCAAACTCAGTCTCATAGTATTCTTAATGGCCCAGCGCTTGCTGTGGTCAATAGTATTCAAAACCAACTTATTTCTGTGTGCTCAGGAGATGTTGCAGCTCTTCAGGAGGCTTGGTGGCTTCTCGAGGCAGCTACAGGAAAATCTCGAACTCGCTTGATTGCAGATGCGGGCAGTGTGCTCGATGATAATGCTCGCAGGTTTATGGAATATGCTCTTTGGGAGCGTGTTGGTAAACAAAAGCCGATTGAGTATGTTTTGGGTGCGGTTGCATTTTGCGATTTGGCGTTTGAAGTTGCAGAACCAGTTCTTATTCCCCGTCAGGAGACGGAGGAGTGGGTTACCAACTTGGTGGCTCTTCTTAAAAAAAATATTCCTAGCAACGTAAGTTTTTCTGTGCTCGATGCGTGCACAGGATCGGGCTGTATTGGTCTTGTTATTGCGGCGGCGTTTCCGAATGCCACCGTTGTTGGGATTGATATTAGTCCGGAAGCAATTATGCTTGCAGAGAAAAACAAGCAGCGTTTTGGCGTAAGCAATATCTCGTTTATGCAATGCCGCATCGAAGATTTTTTAGCCAAAACTAATAAAACGTTCGATTTAATTATCAGCAATCCCCCGTATCTTTCTAAAGAAGAATGGCCTAAAGCGTGTGTTGAGTGCCCTTCGCTCAAGTGGGAGTCTCCTGTTGCGCTCATTGGCGGAGAAGATGGGCTTGTTTTTTATCGAGCTATTTTGTCGCAAGCTCAGCGAGTGTTAACAAATCGTTTAGAAAGTTATCGCGACGTTCCGCGCATCGTTTTTGAAATTGGGTACGCCCAAGGCCAGGATGTGTTGCAGTTGGCGCAGCGTAATGAATTTTTTGGTACTGTTTTAAAAGACGGTTTTGATAAAGACCGTGTTGTTATGTGTTGGTAGGGGATTACCGTGAGTGATTTGAATCGTTTAGATTTGTTTGATCGTCAGTTGACGATGTTGATCGCGGCGCACCGTGAAGGCCAAAAAGAAAGTTTTGGCGACCTTGAAGCATTTGAACATGTTTTAACAACCTTTGATGAATCTGCTCTTGGGGACGAAGAACAAGTCGTTGTAGGCGAAGTAAGAAAAACGTTCGCTGCAAGCATGCAAAAACTTCGTGACCAATTTGAGCAAGATATTGAATTTCTTGAAGATCAAAAAAAAGCGATTGTTGCGGTTCGTTTGGTTAACGATGCAAACAAGCGCAAAGAGCTTGTAGATCTTCTTATCGAAGATTTTGGTGAGCCCGTTACAGACTTTGTTCAGTTCGCAAAAGACTTAGAAGCTCAAAGCAATGAAGATCGTCAATTTTTGCGTAACATTGTCCAAGATCTCACAAATATGCTTAATGAAGGCGGATTTAGAGAAATTGAAGCAATCTTGTCTGAGTTTGCCGATGTTCAAGAAGACGATGATGAAGATGAAGCATTGTTGCCTCAGGGCGATTTGAGTGATGAAGATCTCGATGCTGTGCGTGATGCCTTCAGAAAAATTAACCGTCCTTACTTGACTGACGAAGAAAACGATCAAGATTTAAACTAAGTGAGGCATGGCCGTGTTGAGCTATGATGAGCGCGCTGAAGCGGAAGTTTATATAAAACTTTGCTCAGATTTTAAAGATGTTTTTTCATCTCCATTACCGTTAAAAGCAGCGTTAGATAAGGTTGTTTTAGACTTTCCTAACAGTGTTGCTCTTACAGATGGAGTGCAAACTCTCACGTATTTCCAGCTCAGCAACCGTGTTCTTGCGTGTGTTGAAGCTTTGCGTCAACATGCTGTTGGTTGTGGCATGCGAGTTGTTATTCGCATGCCTAATTCTTTGGAATTTTATATGTGGTACCATGCGGTCCATGCTCTTGGAGCGGTGGCTGTTTTGGTTCCTTCGCTCCTTCATTCTAAAGAAGTCGCTCGTATTTTTGCTCAATGTTCACCAGATTTTGTTATTTCAGATGCGATAGATTGTGCTGAACTCTTGAATGGATGCGGTTTGCCTCATGTTGGGGTACTAAATCCATTTGATGTTGTAGCGCAAACTTCACTTGAATTTTCATGGCAAGATTCTGTGGTGCGCTCGTGTGACGATTTGGCGGTTATTTTGTATTCTTCGGGCTCTACCGGTGAGCCCCGCGGCATTATGCTTTCTTCGCGTAATATTTTAACAAACGCCTTGCAGTCCTACACGCGTATGATGGCGGTCGATTTGTATCAAGAGCGTTTTCTTGTTGCGTTACCCTTGGCGCATTCATTTGGCCACATGACGTGTTTATGGCTTCCTTTGGTTTCGGCGTCGGCCGTTTTTGTTGTTGCAACGGTAACGCGTGCAGCTCTTAAAGAAGCTTTTGATATTTTTAAGCCAACGATGTTCTTTGGTGTTCCTGCGTTGTATGGTGCCTTGTGCATGACGCGAGGTTTGCGATTAGATTCTGTGCGCCTTTTTGTATCGGGTGGCGATTTTTTACCTGCGGCGCTCGGTAATGTGTTTGCTCTTTTGTATGGCCGATATATTTGTCCGGGGTATGGCCTTTCTGAGGCAAGTCCTGTTGTGGGGCTTAATATTTTTCCGTCCGATTCTTGTTCAGAAAGTATTTCTCCGCTTTTAGCGGGAATCTCTTACAAGGTTGTTCCGCACCAATCTGAGGATGCGTCTTCGGGTGAGCTTTGGGTTAAGGGCGAGAATATTATGCTTGGGTATTTTTCTTCTGATGGAAAAATGGGCGAGGGGCTTGCTGCCGATGGATGGTTACCAACGGGTGACATGGTTTGTAAAAAGAGCGATGGATCGCTTGTTATGACGGGGCGGCGTAAAGACATTATTATCTTTAAAGGGTTTAATATTTATCCCCAGGAATTAGAGGTGGTTCTTTTATCGCACCCTGATGTTCAACAGGCGATGGTCTTTGCCCAGCCACATTCTTCTATGGGCCAAATCCCTGTGGCGTGTGTTGTGGGGCGTGCGGGCAAGTCTGTTGACGAGAGAGATCTGGTTGAGCATTGTAAGGCTGCGCTTGCTTCTTATAAAATTCCACATAAGATCGTCGTTCTGAGCGAGTTCCCCTTGAATCATCTTGGAAAAATTGATCGAAGAACTGTTAAAAAAAACTTAGAATGCTAAGTATACTTTGATGTTGTTGCTGTTTTAATGTTGCATTTATACCCCCAAGGAGCTCAGACACCTGTATGTCGAGTATATATTTTTTTGCTGTTGGTGCTGTTTTTTGTTATTGCGCGAGTGGTTTGGTGTCGTTTTTGGAAACCACAGTTACCATTTTGCGTCCCTATCAACTTAAAGCTCTCAGGCAAGAGGTAGGTGGGTATACTAAGCTTTTTGATGTGTGGGCAGAGCATCCTCAGCGCCTGTTGATGGCTATTTTGATTGTGAATAGCTTTATCGACGTTGTGGCTGTTATGTGTATCGGGAAAATGTTTGGAGAGCTTTTTGGAGCATTTGGAG
>JBEITS010000001.1:0-26189 GCA_040374805.1 Campylobacterota bacterium
CTACCGGCTGAGCTACCGAGGACCAAACTTACAAATTTCAATTTAGTTTTTGCACTGCCATTTTAACAGATTATAACAGGCATTACGCTTTAGCTCGTTCTACGAGCATCGGCGAATGGTGGGCGAAACAGGACTCGAACCTGTGACCACCCGCTTGTAAGGCGGACGCTCTACCAACTGAGCTATTCGCCCTCACCAGATCTGCTTCTCTCAAAGCATGTATTGAATGTTAAAAGATTTTAAAAAACAAGTCAAAAAGAAATGTGAAATATCTTACAAAAAAGTGATTCTTCTCAATTTTTCTTACACAAAGAGCAAAAAACGGGCTCATTTTAGGCTTTTTACACTAAATCTGGAGGAAGCTAACCCTTTTCCCATTCTCTTGCACGAAAGAACGCCAAAGCCCTAAATTCATTGATAGGAAAAAAGCCCTAGATCAAAAAGAAGTATCTCGTGAAATCACACAAAACACACCTGTTCTTGGCATATTCTCTTGCCGCAATCTTTTTATGCTTCTCTTCAGTGCTTAGCGCAAAAAAAACAAACTCTACGCGTCAGCTTGAATTTGAAGGCCAAATGCTTCTTGCGAGTTATAACGATCAAAAAGATCTAGCAACACTTTCTCACGAAGAAATCTCAAAGATTCTAACCGCCGCAGACAGCGTAAAAGCAATAACAGAACACTCCTCAACTGAGGATTTAAGAACGTTATGGCCAGCCAATGGCGAGAATGCTTTTACAAAAATTTTAGACGACAATGACCTTACAACACTGCACGATGTAAAAAACAAAGTACTTATGCCGCACCACCTCAACACACACATCAAGCACTGGATTGCGCGCTGTAATAAAAGTATTTTTATGGCTAAATCTAACAATCTTAAAACCATAGCAAACTCGCTGAAACAAGCTATCGTTGAAACGTCAGACGAAGAAGAACAGGCATGCGCAAATCTCTACAGCATTTTTTTTAGAGCATACGCCGTTAAAACAATCGATACGCTAGCAAAAATTACCCAAACCCCAGAAATCACAAAAGCTCTTACAGGAAAAGAAATTGAAGATTTGCTTAAGCGCTTCAACGCACCTACGAATCCAAACAAAACAAACTTCATAGAAAAACATTCAAACATTTTTGCAGAAACCTTGGTGCACAACCTCAACATCACAGACCCTGATACGGCAAATAACGTGCTTCTCCCGCTCTACTCATCTCAACCCATCGAAGATCTTGAATGTATCGCGGCAGAACTTACAGCAGTTATGGGCAGACATCAAAAGCTCTTTGATAAAACAGAGCTTGGCGCAATGGAGATCCCCTTAAATGCTTACAAACTCAATGCAATCATCCAACGCCCTGCCACCTACATGAACAAGGCTCTCGCAAACGTTTCGCAGGAAATCTTAGAACAATTGCTCCGCGGAATCTCATCAATGAACGATACGATTAACGATGTTGGCCAAAACGTTGGGCCCTACAAAAAAGCTTCCGAAGCTCTAGCAACAACCGCTGAAGGCACACTTAAAGCCCTAACAGATGCAAAACAAGCAGTTAATGATCTTCTAAAAAAACTCACGCAAGACGATAAAAAAACACCTCCTGCAAAAACTAAAAAGCGTCAATCGCCAGAGCCTCGCTCCTCAACATCGCCAGCACCTAACACAACTCCTTCTGCAGCACTCCAACAATCACCAACTCAAGGCTTCTCGATGCAATCAGCATCACCTCTTATACCGCCTTCCACAAAACCTTTCCCAGCGTCAACAGCACCTGCAATCACACCAAGCCCAGCTTTTGCACCGCCTTTTCCACAAAGCACCACACCCTCAACTGAACCCGCAACACCTGCCTTAACCACAACTCCTAACCCAAGCTCGCCAGAACCCGGGGCACCAGAAAAACCAACCACAGGAACAGCAGCAACATATGTTCCCGATCCACTCACCCCTCAACCCACAAATCCTAGACCATCAGGGCCTTTTGGCGGACCAATGACCGCTCCAGCTACACCAAAACCGCCAACCCCTGAAATGCCTTCAGCCACACCACCAAGCACCTCGGCTCCCGTATCTACCCTCAACACAGGAACTCCACTCACAAGCTCTTCTATTGCGCCTGGGGTTGCAAACTAATCGCTTAAAGGAAGGCTGGCCGCTTAAACCAGCCTTCCCCACCTACTCTTTTTTGTTAAAAAGCTAGGGTTTCATTCTTTTTTCACAAAAAACGCCGGTTGTTATAGCCTGATAAAAGTCCTACAGGAACCTATTCTCTAACAAATCAGGCGATTTTTCGTGAAAAAAGCAGTGCGTAAAAAAACGACAGAAAAAACAGGCGAGCTCCTTTTTGGAGCGCATTCTATTATTGAAGCTCTTAAGGCAAAACGCCGTAAATTAATCTCTATCTACACAACAGATCCAGAACCTAGGGCATGGTCACGTATTAAACCACACCTCCCTAAATCTGTTCCCAACATCCAATACGTAACAACAAACGTTCTGGGTGCTATGGCTGAAGGCGGCAAGCACATGGGTGTTGTTGCATGGTTTAGCCCCCTACCTCAACGCTCAAAAATGTTTGAACCCTCAACTCATCCTTTTATTGTGATGCTTGATGGCATTCAAGACGTTCAAAATCTTGGCGCAATTCTACGATCTGTTCATTGCATTGGCGTTGATGGCGTTGTTCTTGGCGCAAGCAAATCTGCCAGTCTTACCGGCGGAGCTCATAAAGCGTCTGCTGGCCTTGCTGAACACGTTGAGATCCACGTTGCTGGATCTGTTAAAAACGCTGTAAGCGAAGCAAAAAAACTCGGTTACAACATTTACCTTGCTGTTGTAAACGGCGGCGAAAACGCAATGAATGTTTCTTACAAAGCACCCGCATGCTTGGTTATTGGAAGTGAAGAACTTGGCATTTCGCAAGATCTTCGCAGCGAAGGAGCCAAAATCTCCCTCCCGCAGAAAAATTCCGACATTTCATTTAATGCCTCAGTTGCTGCAGGTATTTTGATGTTTATTATCAAACAAAAAATCTAATCGTTTTAGCATCACGCTAGAATATTGCCCCCCGCGCTGTCTCTTCAGTACCGTCTTTGGTATCAAAGCGACAGCAATCGGGGTAAAGGGGCATGAGCAAAAAGCATCCAAACGAGAATTACTCCTACAAAGGATATTTTGCAGAACTCAAGCGAGAGCTTAGTGGAGTTAAACTACCCGCCACAGTTCTAACGGTCACACTTATTGCTGCAATTTCAATTCCCTATTTGGGAAAAAAAATCTCTCAGGTCTCTGCATGGTATAACCTTCAAGACCCACTGCATGAATGTATTTTTATTAATTTTGATCACGTCGCCCAACGCGAAAAAATTGAAGCACTCGTTGCACAAAACATCAAAAGCTTCTCACTTGTAAGCGGAGCTGAACGCCTTGGTACAACACTCTTAGAAGAAGTCCCTGGCATTGCATCAATTAAATGTTCTCTTGACACCGACCATACAGTTCGACTCGTAATTACGGGCAACAAGACAGCACAAAAGCCTTCTGCGGCCCAAGAAAACACGAAGGATGTAATTGCCATGCAGGTGCCCCAGCACCAGACCACACACGCTTCTCGACAAGCAATTGCTTGCAACGACAGCTCCGCTCTTAAGCCATCATCCCAGCATGGCCTACCTCAGTGCTATGACATTCAAGATGGTGAGCAAGCAACGCCTTTTGGCGACACCTTTGAACTCTTATTAAGCTCCACAGATGCGCTCTTTAAAAAACCACAAAAATTACCTAATACATTTCATGCAGAAGCAGAAGCATACCCTACGCCAAAAGCACGCTCTATCAACATTGCACTTAACGATTCTGCTCGCCAAGAACCCGCGCTGTCTCACAAAGAAGAACCGAGTCTTTCATGCAAGAGGAACCAACTATGAAACATCTTATTACGGGAAGGGTTTTTACGGCGATTGATATTGGCACAACTAAAATTTGCGTAATTATATGCACCGTCAACGAAGCCCTTCAGCTTGAAGTTTTAGGGATGGGATCTCACCCATCACATGGCATAAAAAAGGGAGTTGTTGTTAACATTGCCGTCACCGTTCATGCTCTTAAGCAAGCACTCGATGAAGCAAGCGAAAAAGCCAAAGTACCCATAACCGCTGCAACCGTTGGAATTTCTGGTGGACATATTCAATCCTTTAATTCTGTGGGAATTGTCCCCATCACCAACAACGAAGTATCTCAAGATGATATCGATCGCGTTATTGCTTCAGCAAAAGACGTTCCTATCAGCGAAGAACGAGAAATTATTCATGTTATTCCGCAATACTTTAGAGTAGACGGACAAGACGTTGTAGACGAATCTCACGGAATGCATGGCATGCGCCTTGAAGCACAAGTCCATATTGTTACAGCTTCTGTATCGTCAGCACAAAACATCGTCAAAGCATGCGAACTTGCAGGCGTTGCCGTTACCGATATTGTTCTCGAGCAAATCGCCTCGGCCGAAGCTGTACTCTCGCCATCCGAACGCGAGCTGGGCGTTGGAATTCTTGATATTGGCGGCGGAACTTCTGATTTTGCAGTCTATAAAGATGGCAAAATCATGCACTCAAAGGTTATTCCTATTGCAGGCAGCCACTTCACTAACGACTTAGCGATTGGACTTAAAATTCCTATCCACCTCGCCGAAAAACTAAAACGCGACTACGGACACGTTTTTTTAGGTAGAGAAACGCCACTCAACAATGAACCAATTCATCTTATGGATAAAGATGAACATATCGACATGTTTATTACACCAGAACGAATCTACGAAATTCTTAACCCGCGCGCTGCAGAACTTTACGATTTTATTACCGATGAAATCCTCAAACATAACCTACGCCCACTCCTTTCATCTGGCATTGTTATCACAGGTGGAGGCGCACTCTTGAGAGGAATGCGCGAACTAGCAGTTGACCAAATGGGACTTCCCGTACGCGTTGGACGCCCACACATTTATTATGGTTCACCTCTGCGCGGCAAATTACCCGAAGAACTACAAACACCCTTGTATTCAACTGCATACGGAATAATTATGTATGCCCTGCAGGGAGGAGACACAGGATTTGGACCCAACCCAGAAGATGCACTATCAGCCCGCATCTTTAAACGGATGAAAAGTTGGCTCTACGATTTTTTATAAAATGTACCCTACGTTTGACAAGGAGAAACCATGTCGTTTGACGAACACAATGCCGCAAAGTTAAGTGCAACACTCAAAGTATTTGGAGTTGGGGGCGCTGGCTGCAACGCCGTAAACAGCATGATCGCAGATAACGATTGTGCTGAAGTTGAATTTCTTGTAACAAACACCGATGCACAGGCATTAGCTCTTTCCAATGCACCTATCAAAATTCCTATCGGCACAAAAATTAGCAAGGGTCTTGGCGCTGGCTCTAACCCCGATATCGGCAGACGAGCAGCAGAAGAAGATATTGATGCCATTATTGAATGCCTTAAAGGCACCGAGATGCTCTTTATTACCGCAGGACTTGGCGGCGGTACCGGTTCGGGGGCTGCAACCGTTATTGCAAATGCTGCTCGCCAACTCGGCATTTTAACGGTTGGAATCGTCACAAAACCCTTTGTTTTTGAAGGCAAACGCCGCATGAAGCAAGCAGAAGATGCAGCCGCTAGCCTTAAAGACGCTGTAGACACTCTCTTGATTGTTCCCAACCAAAAACTCCTTGAGTTTGTTGATCCTAAAATTTCAATGCTCGATGCTTTTGCCTATTCAAACAGCATCCTTAAACAAGCCATTAAAGGGATCAGCGACATCATTAAAAAACCAGGCCTTATTAACGTTGACTTTGCCGATGTGCGAACCGTTATGAAGGACATGGGAATGGCCGTCATGGGAACAGGCAGAGCTTCTGGCGAAGGGCGTGCACGCACCGCCGCTATGGCTGCAATCAGCTCACCAATTTTAGAAAATGGAAGCATTGAAGGCGCTCGAGGAATTTTGCTCAACATTACCGGCAACCATGCGCTTGGACTTCAGGAAATTCATGAAGCCGCCAGTATTGTGCACGACCTTGTAAGCGAAGACGCGAATATTATTTTAGGCTCCGTGATCGATGATGAAGTAGGCGATGATATTATTGTGACCGTTATTGCAACAGGATTTATAGAAGAAGGCCTCAACATCAAGCAACCGTACACCGCTCAAATGCACTCCGCTATCCATAACCGCAACAGAGCTAGTGGCATTCAGGCCCAACCAAACCCAGCACAACCTCATTACACACAACAAGCACAACAACCTCAAGGCCACAAAGTAGAAACAATGATGAGTGCTCTTGGCAACTCAGACATCCTAGAAACACCTACGTTTATGCGTAGAAAAGACTTTGAAATGCCTCCAAAATAACTAAAAAAACGAGCGCTTGCGGAACAACACACCGCAAGCGCTCAAAGCACATTTTTGATGTGCTTTTTTTAGCTAAAACAACCTTTTACAAATTTCGTAAATCGAGAAACAACACTCGAAGACTGCTCCTCCGGTTCCTGATACGAAATAAGAACATATTTTTTAATAAAATTATGAACGGCAGCGCTCAGTTCTGACCTGTCCTGAGGACTTAAGTAAGATTGATGCTTAATCCGCCTTTCATGTTTTTTTACATCTTCGGGCAGATTTTTTTTATCGATTTCTTTATGCGTCATACGCACACGTTTCCACACCCAAGCGTGACCACCGCTATGCAACGCCAAAATTTGTGCCAACCCCGCGGCATACATCGAATTTTGCGTAAATGCATTTTTAAATAAGGTGCTATTTTTAAACGGGACCACATGGTCATTGTGGCTGTAGATAAAAAGTGCGGGTAAATCTATAGGAAATTTACCCGAAGTAACATAATCAACCGGTGCAAGCTCTGACGAATCGTACATCGGAGCATACAAAAGCCTCATGCCCTTACCTGCAATAAATTCTCCCGCTGGAAGCGTTTTTTTAATCTTAGCAAGCGTTGAAGCCTCTCGAAGGTCGGCATACGGCGCCAAAAGAATAAGGCTGCTAATTCTATTTACCAAGAGAGAATCCTGCGAAACCAACGAAACCAGTGTTGCAGCTCCATTAGAATGCCCCACACAAACAATAGGAAGACGAGAAACAGAATGACCACCCAGCGATGATTTTTCTGGAGACTTATCAACTTCTTGAATCACTTTTTCTAGATGCTGCTGAACCTGATAAATATCCAAACCCTGGGCAAAACTCTGATAGTCTTTTGATTGATTAAGTCCGGGATGATACACAACATAGCTCAAACCTTGGAGCGCCGGCACAAACCTGCCCACATACTCATTCCAGCCATTTTGCCATCCAAATTCTTCAAACCCCAAAAAACCATGTACAAAAAGCACAACAAACTTGGGATCTGAAGGACCAACTTTATGAACCGACGCAGGGCTCTCCCATTGCTTTTGAGCATATGCTTTAAGTTCTTGTTGCTTATATTTTTGCAATAAAACAGCTCTTGAAGAAAATGAAAATGACATCACAAACAATGCCAAAATCACCGCCGTAAGAGCTGTTAAAACCTGAGGAATTTTCGTCAGCTGCATATCTTCTTCCTATTTTCCAACGACCAGCTCACTAATTTATAATATCTGGAGCTAACAAATGGGCATCTGCATCTTCTTCTGAGCTTTCAGCCACAACTTTCTTGCGAATAAAATCACCCAAATCTTTCTTTAATGCTTTTCTATCGTCCCTAGAAGACTTCTTGCTAAAGGAACCGTGTCGCCCCTTTTCAAAAGGATGAAAATGCGCCCCCAGGCCATAGCCCATAGCCCTAAAGGCACTTTGAAGAGGCAGAAAGTTTGCATCAAACGTAACATGCGGGTCATCTTTGCAGTGAATTAAAAAGAACGGAAACCTGTAGGGAAACGATCCATTTTTTATGTAATCTATAGGGGCTAATTTATCTTTTTTGTAACCAATCCCAGAAATGATTGGCATTGTATTTCTTACTCGATCACCAATTGCTTGATATTTTTCACGCCCCAAAAACAACGCATTACGAACATCAGAATACGGCGCAAAAAGAACCAAGCCCTTAACCTTCTGAGCAAGTTCGGGATGAGCCCCAAATGTTGCAAGTAATGTAGCGGCACCATTCGAATGCCCCACACATAAAACGGGAAGACCAAAGCACTCAGAATCTGCATTTTTTACAAGCTCAAGAACTTTATCGATATGAAATTTAACTTGAAAAACGTCATGATCTTGCGCAAATGTTGTGAGCGCAGGCCCAACCCCCAGCGTAGGATGATAGGCTAAATATTTAAAATCTTTTAAAAACGGCGCAAGAATGTGCTGCTGCCGCCCCAATGCATATTTCCATCCGGGAAATCCCGGGCGATACCCATGAAAAAAGACAACAATAAACGATGGTTTTTCTTGATCAGTCATATTCATCCGCGAAACCAAATGATCGCTATGAAAATCATCTACCCACTGAGACTCTGCAAGTTTTGTTAACTCTGATAAACGTCGTTCTTGAATTTTTTTCGCAGCCAAAGCCGCACCATCTTGAACTGCAGCCTTGGCCTTATCCGCAACCTTAGCAGATATATCACTAACAACATCACCCACAACCTGCATACCAGAAGCAAGCTGTTCAGAAAGCTGTGGCGCAAAAGGAGAACTACAAAAACCTGGCAATATTAAGGCTCCCAAGAACACTAGTTTTCTGATAAAAAACGTAGAAAATCCAAACATTTTCATAACAGAACTATCCGCAAGAGGCCCACCGCACTCTTTTATGATATTGTTTTCTGATTGAAATAATCAACAAATAAAAACAGGTCGCACAAGCAAGCAAACTATTCCAAATGAAAACACTGAAATAAAAAAGCCTTATTAAACCGGAACGATTATTTTTCGAAGCATTTTAGCCGTTCGAACCCCATGGAAGGACGAATGCTCTAACAACTGCAAAATAGATTGACGATCAGCCTCGCTGACTACAGCTTGACGATGCGCCTCTGTAAGAGCCACAGGATATCCCATTCCTTTTTCTACTTGATCGCGCATAAGAGCACAAACACGACCATAAAGTTCTGGCTTATTTGCAATCCATCGCGGAAACTCGAGCCGAGCAACCTCTTGCCCCGTAAAAAAATAGAGAAAAACGCACGCATCTAACGGATGCACGGCTCCACGCATAGAAAGCTGTTGCCCAACACTAAATAATGGCGATGTTTGCCATTCTCCAAGAATTTGAACCAATAATTGCGCATCCGTCACATTCTCGTCACAAACAAGAGCAGCTAATCCATGAGCATGCGGAGCACTTGTGTACCATGCAACCAAAATTTGATGCTCACGAAACAAAGCCAAAACACGCCCAAGCTTTTCAAAAACATACTTCTGCAATGTAAGACTTTTAAGCATAAGACCATGCTGAAGCATTGAGCCATCAAATAATACTAGATCGAGATTTTTGCCTTGCTGAATAAGACTTACAGCTCGCTGCAAACCCAGCTCAAGCTCTCTTATCGATCGCAATAAATCTATTAACTCGGGACAAAAAGGGAACGCCCCAACATCTTTCGCACACCCTTCTAGCGTCAACCACTCTGGCTCAGAAAAAAAATCTGCTGCACTAACACGCGCTCCATAATCTAACAAAATTCCGCCAACATTAAGCAGCGCCAACTGACCATCGGCAAACGATCTATCTGGATAGATTTGCGACCCATCAACAGCCAAAACACAATATGAATGCTGAAAAGAAGCAACCTCAAAAGCCGGCAACAACGGCACAAGAGAATCTGTAAGTTGGGCACCAAAAACAATCTTTTTAAATAAATCTTTTAGCCTTAATGCAGCCGCGCGGCTGAGTTCTTTAGAAACATCACTGTTCCAAGCAAACTTCAGCCGCGCAAGTTTTTGAGCAACTACAACACGATCAAGCACGTGCTAGGCTCTATCGCTAAAAGACATAGGACATACGCGTGTACAAGCCATATGCAGGAGATGTACCAAGCCCACTATTTGTAACAACAGTTGCTACCGTTGGAATACCTGTTGAAGCATAGGTAAAGGTATCTTTTTGAACCATCGAATTCAAATTAGGAGCGCCTGTAAGATCGGCATACAATTGACCCGGGAAGAAAATACCTCCACGCACACTTAAGGTGCAATCTGGAGCAATTTGGTAATCAACAATCATATTTAATTCTGTTCCCAAGAACGAACTTGCACGCTGATTTGTAGACCAACCCACAACGCCAAAAGAAGGCGCTTGCAACACAACAGAACCTGAGTCAGAAAGCAGTCCAGGCTGCAACGCACCAACATCCCACTTATGAGGAGCATTCGCTTCCCAATGGAAGAACATGCCACTACTTACAGCAAGCTGCTTGCGAATTTGCAATGGATACCACGTTGCACCAAACCCAAGAAACATTAAGTTTGTTGCGCAATCTTGATCATTAAAGGATTCCAAAAGAGAAATATCAATATCAACAGGACGAGGAACAACTCCTGCGCTAAACATAATAAGTGGGTTGCACCACATTCCGCGATAGCCCCAGTCTCTAAGGGGAATAAAGCCTTTAAACACTTTATCTTTTTGGCTATCAGTTGCCTGTTGAGATTGAACAAGCGTACTAAAACCACCCTGCCCAGCATGGAATTGATTTACAGTATCATTATACGGATAATCACCGCCCGAGAAATAGCCCATAGAAAGCGAAGGTACAACAGGATAGTCTTTAACGTGATACGCTAGATCGAAGACCAACATGCTTCCGGCGAGTTTAATCTTATATTTAGGATGGAATTCTCGCGTTTCCCCCAATTTGTACTGCCATGGAAGAACATCCTGACGACCATATTGCGAAGCAACTTCAAGATTACACTTAACGGGCCCAATCGCACCGTCCACCATCATTCCATAGGTTGTGAAATACATCGGAGCATCTGCAGGACCAGAAACCGTTTGACGCTGTGAATTATAGTACACAAAATACGGCTCAATCTGCACTGTAGCGTTCTTAGTAGGCTCCAATAAATAGGTAAACGAACCTGCAACAACATGTCTTCCATGAGCATTTTGCTTGTCTTTATCAGTGATATGCGTTGATTTTCCATCTGCAAGAACAAAGGCATTCACGTCTTCTGAGACAAAAGGACTGTAATACAAATCGTACGAAAGGAACTTTTCTGGAAACTCTCCATGAAGCAAAACACCGGGAGCATATTTAGGCATGGTAGTTTGGATTCCCTGACGAGAAAAGCCCATGTAGGTTATTCCACCATACGCCCTATCGCCTAACGATAATCCACGCCCCACAAGGAATGGAAAATACCCTGCCTTAAGACTATGAGGAGTTGGAATAAGCGTTTCATTAAGCGTATCCAAATTAAGACAAACCCAAGCCTCATTAATGAATGCATCAACGGGAG
This sequence comes from Campylobacterota bacterium, assembly GCA_040374805.1. Classification (GTDB taxonomy): domain Bacteria; phylum Babelota; class Babeliae; order Babelales; genus VHBT01. Next base: position 11,462 of record JBEITS010000001.1, read on the forward strand.
GGTTGATATAATCTTGCTTATTGGCAGCTTCTAACAATCCATAATTTTTTGTTAAACCCGAACGCCAAAAAAGCGTACCGCCAATAGCAACACGACTTTCTACAACCGCTCTACCGCCATGAGCTTCTTTACCAAAATTAGACTGGACGCCAACTTCTACACGCTGACGCCACTGATTTACTTGATCATCAATACCTTTTGTAAGACGAACAGCATTGCGAACATTGTAACTATCAACCTTGATGTTACCCCCCATAAGGAGCTCTACATCTTTAGAATCTATGGGAATTTTAATCCGTAACGGATCATATTTTCTGAAAACACTCTCAATTGCTCTACCGGCAACCGATTCTTCTAACCGTGGAGCTACAGATTGATCTGCAGTTACCGCGTGACCACCAATAAGCAACGCATTGCTCGCTAATCCGCATACAAAAAGAATGCGCTTTGTTACGCTCATCATTCCACCACCTACGCTTGAAGTAAGGCATTTATATGCCACAACAAACAACTATGCTCGAATTGCTCGTCAAGATATCTCAAAATAGTTACAAGCGCCAGCGGCAGAGGCATAAAAATACAAAAACTCTACAAAGCATTAAAAAAGAATAAGCCGAAGCGAGTGACTCGCTTCGGCTTATTCTTTTTTCTTAAGAAATATTTATTTTGCAGCTGAAAGTTGTTTTACAAGTTCCACAAAAATTCTCACGCCAGAACCAGTAGCTCCGTTGCCAAGATAACTAATTCCAGGAACGCCTTCTGCAACACCCGCAATATCAAGATGAGCCCAACGCGCATTCTTAACAAAGTGTCGTAAATAAACACCGCCAATAATGGTACCTGCGTAGTAATTTTTCTTACCACTGTTTGCAATGTCAGCAACATCAGACTTAACACCATCATTGAACATTTCATCAAACGGCAAACGCCACACACGGTCACCAACAAAGTTACCGATATCTGAAAGCTGAGATGCTAAAGCATCATCATCGGTCATCATACCTGCATAAAAGGTTCCAAGCGCATGCATGCACGCACCCGTAAGCGTTGCAATATCAACCATAACATCTGGCTTGAAAAACTGTTCTGCATAAACAAGAGCATCACCTAAAATGAGGCGTCCTTCTGCATCGGTATTTTCAATCTCAGACGTAACACCATTCATATGCGTAATAACGTCATCTTGGCGAGAAGCTGCACCATCCGGCATGTTTTCTGTAAACGGAGTTACACCCACAACATTAATGTTGGGTTTAAGCTGCGCAATAACCTGCATTGCACCAAAAACTGCTGCTGCGCCAGACATATCGTATTTCATACCCGTCATATACGCAGAAGGCTTAAGGCTCACACCCCCGGTATCAAACGTAATACCTTTTCCCACAAGCGCGATAGTTTGCGTAGCGCCTGGAGCTTTGTATTCAAGCGTTACAAATTTAAATGGTTGAGCAGAACCTGCACCAACGGCCAGCAAACCACCCATCCCAAGCTCAAGCGCTCGCTCTTTACCAAAGCAGGTATACACAAGGCCATATTGATCGGCAATCTTCTTACCTTCTTCACTCATAAATGTTGGAGTTGCAATATTCGCAGGCAAATCTGCAAAACGACGAATTTTATTGATTGCTGCAGCAATTATTTCGCCCTCTGAAATTGCTGCAGATTCATTGAGTCCACAGAATGTGATTTGGCAATTCCAAGGAGTTTTTGGTTTTTTGATGTCTTTAAGTTCATCAAATGAATAATCGGACATGTGTGCCACAACAGTCATTTGTTGAGCAACTTGAGCAGCCGTCATATTAAACATTTCTGGCGCAGGCATGCTTATCGCAATCTTTTCTGCACCCAAACGCTTAGCCTGTTTAACCGCAGAACCCAACGCACAACGCGCGTATTCAAAATTTAAAACACCTTGAGAATTTTTTTTACCAACACCCCCAACAAGCGCATGAAAAGGAGTATCCCCACACACCGTTGTAAGCGTTGCAAAATCACCCTTTTTTCCCGTGAATTTATGAATTTTCAAGAAAGCCGATGGATTTTCGAAACATTCAACAAGCGGCGCTAATTCAACAGCAGCATCGTAACCTTCTGCCAACAAAAGAACTTTAACATCAGACGTTACAGCACTCACCGCACGTTCGGCTGAACCAAGACATGAAATCATAGAAAAAACCCTTAACTATTATGCTCAACAAACAAAGATCTAAGCGCCTCAAGACACATCAAAGCACACTTGCGGCGGCTATACGATATCTCAGATGAGCCCAGCATAGACAAAAGATTATCATCCGTTAACTGCTGAATAATGATCACATTTTTCCCTAAAAGATACTCAAGTAAAATTGATGCAGCAGCCTTGCACAACATGCACCCACGCGAAGTAAAACCAAGGCGCACTACAACATCTTTATTAATAAAACACGAAACAGAAACGCTATCACCACAGGATACATTATCAAACGTTGCCAAATGAGTTGCATCATCAAGAAGCCCATAAAATAAAGGGTTTTTTGCGTGCCGAACTAAAAGAGTATTATCAATAAGCGCCATACAACTAAATATCCCTCAACCGTTCCACAGAAGCTTTTAATGCTGAACAAAATTTTTCAACATCTGATGGTGAAGTATACCAATGAGCACTCACACGCACACTTGCTGCAATATCTAAAAAATCATGTAACGGCTGAGCACACATTGTTCCTGCGCGCACAAAAACATCATAAGAATTAAGAAGATCGGCCAAATCGTGCGCATGAATGCCGTCAATTACAAACGAAACAAGATGGCCATCACGCACAATGGCATCAGAATTACCAAGAACACGGCCACCCTCTAACGACTGCACCGTATCAACAATACGCTTCATCAAACCACCCAAGCGAACTCGCTCAACATCATAATCTATAACCGAGTCCAGCCAACGAACAACCTCATCCCACGCAATGACCTGCGCCGCCATAGGCGTTCCTGCCTCTAAAACTTCTGGGCCCTTTTTATAATGAACATTTTTCCAGTCAACCAACATCACAGCACCACCACCAACAACCAATGGTTGAAGTTGCAAGGCAACACGCTTGTTGACGAATAAAATCCCAAGCCCCGTTGTTCCCATCATTTTATGGGCAGAAAATGCATAAAAGTCTGGATTAAGCTCACGCAGGTTAACACCATAAAAGGGAGCCTGCTGTGCTGCATCAACAACCACCACCACTCCTGCGGCATGAGCCCGATCAATAAGCTTTTTAAGGGCTGTGTGGCTCTGCCAAACATCGCCCAAAACATTAGAAAAAGCCGAAACAACCAAAACTTTGGTCTGCAAAGTAAACACAAAATCATCAATATCAAACACAAAAGAACCTGGCCGCAAGCCAACGTGCCTAACAGAAGCTCCCGTCCGTCGGGATATTTCAAACCATGGAAGCAAGCTCGAATGATGTTCTACAACCGTGGTTAGAATTTCATCGCCTTCCCTAAGGTTAGCAAGCCCCCAATCGCATGCTACACGGTTAAGCCCCGCAGTAGCGCCCGAAGTAAAAATAATCTCAGATGGATCAACCGAAAATCGATTGGCAAAACGAGCACGAATTTCTTCATAATTTTGAGTCGCACGATCAACCAAAGAATGCGTTCCTCGATGAATAATCTCCCCGCCCATAGCATAAACATCCCGCAAAGAATGCCACAAAAGATCTGGCTTTAAGGCTGTTGCCGCACTATCAAGGTAAACACTTGTTGGAAATTGCTGAAAATAAGCTATTTTTTTCCGAATAAGTTCATAAGACATAGAAAATCCTTCAGAAAATGCGTCAAAAACAGGGATTATGCCAATTAAGCTCTATTCTAACCCGCCCTTCAATAAAATCGACTTTCTGTCCTATCTGAAAACTTAGAGTCAAAAAAACGCCAAAAACGCCATTTCACTAAATGCATTCAAAGATCTGCCCCTAGCAATCAAATCTCAAGTAAGGTAAAAGACCAGACAACATCACACCTTTAAAAAGAAAGTAGCCATGAAATTTGTACAATGCCTCAAGCAAACTTGTGCACTTTTTTTTGCATTAACGCTTTTTAGCACATTCGGAGCCGACTCCAGGCTGCTTGCTCAAGGCGTTTCGAACATAAGCAGAATCCCAAAATCCTGCTTATTAGGCTATAGAACATCTAGCAATGACTTTACACCCATCGAAACAACAACATCAAAATCTATCGAAACAGCCTATGGACAGCTCGACGCTCTTAATAAAACGCTTTTTAATACAGCCATTTTGCGAGATCCAGAAAATACACGGATCATTTTAAAAAAATTACCGCCATCTTTTGGAACTGTTCACGAAGGAACTGTTCCTCTAATAGGAAGCAAGGATAAACGCATCCCCTTCACGTTTTTTGATAGAGGCAGCAATGAGCTGATTATTATTGGAGGCGGCTTTGCCAACCCTCGAGAAATGCTGGCGCCATTAGTTGGAATTTTTGCCGACTACAACATTGTAATGTTTGATCACGTAGGCCATGGACTGGATCTAAAATCTGAAACATATTGGGGCAAATTTTTCAAAAAAGCCTTTGGCGTAGATTTTACGGCCCTTAAAGGTGGCAGCCAAGAAGAAAACGAAGTCCTCAGCATCCGAGAGCATTTCACAAAACTTAAAGCATATTCTTCCGTTTATGGTGTAGGTCTCTGCTATTCAACAGGTATTTTCATCAAAGTTGCCGCTAAACACCCTGGAACTTTTAATAAATTAATCCTTGATGGAGCCTGGGAAAATCCACGAAAACTAATGAAGTCTTTTACAGACACTCCAGAACTCTTCTTTGATCCACAGAGAGCCAACCCCTCAGAACAACAAATGGGCTGGAAAAAACGACTTATTTATAACTTGTATTGGAACATTATTACATCCCGCTGGGGACAACGATACCTTAATGGGAATGCCGCGAATCTTGAAACCAATAGTACATCACTTGAAAAACTTACAGATGTTCCCGTGCTCTTTTTCCATGGATTTAACGATCTAGTAATTTCGGAAAAACAATTTAACGCCGCCTGGGATGCAAAATTTGGCGAAAAATTCGCAATCATCACAGATAGCAGGCACCTGCAAAACTACCTAAAGTACAAACATCTTTATTATTGGTGCACAAACTGCTTTTTAGATTTAGGAACAATTGCCCTAGAAGATTCCTTTACATCACCTGAGGCACTCACAACAATGCAAGAAGCGCTCAGGCAATATAAAGAAGCTAAAAAATCGCTAGCTAAATAATTTTTACACCATCAATTATGAGGCACGCAATCCATTTTTCATGGGTTGCTTCACCGTAACAGGCGAAAATGCACCAGAAGCGTCATCAATAATACTCAAAAGCATACCTTGAGACGGCTCTCCGTTCATCATACGCTCAGGGAAATTACACACAAAAACAGCTTGAATTCCAACTAAACTTTCTGGAGCTGCATATTTTGCGATTCCCGAAAGAATTTGGCGAATTCCTCGTTCCCCAAAATCAACCTTAAGCTTCAATAGCTTTTTGGAAGTTGGGACAGCAACACACTCTAAAACTGTTCCGACAAGAAGCTCTAATTTTACAAAGTCATCTATAGTTGCCTGAGGCACAGCTTGAGTCGCTTGCACCTGTGAGACAACAGTCTCTTTTTGAACTGTGGCCACAGCAACAGGCCCTACAGGCGCTTCTACCACGGGAATTTCAATACGAGGAAATAGTGTTCCGACTAGAGGAGTAAGCTTAAACGTCTTATGCCAAGAAGAACGCTTTAACGATGAAGGTGTGTCCTTGTGTGGCTCACAGGCCAACTCAACACCCAAGGCCAACAGTACTTGCTCCATTTTTTTTGGCATCACAGGCCACAACAACGTTGCTGCTGTGTAAATTCCATGACAAGCCATCGAAATAATGCCCGCAAACTTAGCCTTATCGGTTTTCACGACTTTCCATGGTTGTTGATCATGTAAATAAGCATTTACTTCACCCACAAACTTCCAAACCGCTGCAAGCGCAAGATGATAATTATAATGAGCCATTTCATCGCACACCGTAATTGCACACTCGTGAGCACGCTCGCGAAGCACAACACCACTATCTTCTAAATGCTCCAAGCCAGGAACTTCTTGCAAGCCATTCGCCAACGCAAGCGAAACAACGCGATTAAGCAAATTACCAAAACTATTGGAAAGATCGGCATTTATAACCGTATTAAGCTGCTCAAGACTGACATTTGCATCTTGAGCAAATGACGTATAACGCATTAAAAAGTAACGAATAGCTTCTGCACCATAAGTCTGGGCAAGAACAACTGGATCGAGTACATTTCCACGAGATTTAGACATTTTGGTGTCACCCACCAAAATATACGAATGCACCAACAATTTCTTAGGAAGCGGCAAGCCTGCGGCCATTAAAAAGGCAGGCCAATACACAGCATGAAAGCGAACAATATCTTTCCCCATGATATGCACATCGGCTGGCCACCAATGAGAAAATTCAGCCGCAGCTTCTGCGCCCGGCGCACCAAAACCTAAGGCGCTAATATAATTTGTAAGCGCATCACCCCAAACATACACCGTGTGCTGAGGATCACCCGGGAAAGGAATTCCCCACGAAACAGTTTTTCGCGAAATACTTAAATCACGCAGGCCACCCTTAACAAATTCAATCACCTCATTAAATTTTTCTTTTGGCTGAATAAAATTTGGATTTGCCGCGTAAAATGCCAACAAACGATCTGTGTAGGCGGACAGCCTAAAAAAGTAGTTTTCTTCTTCAACAACCTGCAAGCCGCGTTGGCATGAAGGGCACAAGGGAGCTGTTGCTCCTGGAGCTAAATTAACATCTCCTGCAACAAACGTTTCATCGGGAACGCAATAAAAACCCTGATATTTTGATTTATAGACATCATCAGACGCGATGAGTTGCTCGATAAGCGCAACAACTGCACGTTCGTGCTCTGGATCTGTTGTGCGAATAAATTTTGAATATTCAATCCCAAAAAGATCCCATGCATTTTTAAATGGAGGGATCATAGAATCAACAAATTGACGTGGCTTTACACCTAATTGCTCTGCCTTTTCTGCAACTTTTTGGCCATGCTCATCTGTTCCGGTCAAGAAGTAAACCTCTTTACCCCTAAGCTTATTCCAACGGGTTGCAACATCGGCAATCACCGTTGTATACAAAGTACCCAAATGAGGTGCTGCGTTCACGTAATAAATAGGGGTTGTACAATAAAATGTATTCTTGGGCATAAAAAACTCCGCGTGCGACATAGGCAATTCCATCAAGCTCGCGGCAAGTATACCACCCTGGCAAAAATACTAGCAACCCGGTCTCTTGCACCCGCGAAAGCATTCCTGGCATCTTGGTTGTGATAGCGAGTTGCTCGCCAAACTCCATCACCCTGGCACTCAGGGCGACAAAGCCCTTGCGCGTCTCTCGTGATGAGCCAAATGTTTGCGAATCTTTAACGCCCAATCGAAAGGGTATCAAGTTGATGAGCCTGATCGTTTTTTTGCGAAACTTAAAAGCCGCTGCTCTTTTTGCATGTTTTTCATGCCTTTTAATACAACCACTGCACGCATATGACCCAAACGACCCACTCGGCGCAAATCTTGCTGCTTTAAGCGCCGCTCAATACGGCGGCTCTGCTCCTATGGGTGGATACCCTCAACAAGGAGGAATGTATTCTCAACCCATGGGGATGTCTGGCCAAATGGGAATGCCTATGCAAGTCGGCATGCCCCAACAGATGGGAATGCCCATGCAGAGCCAAATGATGATGCAAGGTCAAATGGGTATGCAAAATAGAATGATGATGCCAGGGCAAGCAGTAATCCCTATGCAAACCCAGATGGGCATGCCAATGCAAGGTGGAATGCCAATGCAAGGTGGAATGGGTATGCAAGGTGGAATGGGTATGCCAATGCAAATGCAGGGAGCCCCAACAATGATTAGCCAAAATATCGGAGCAATGACCCCCGATAGAGCCGATAGTGTTTTTACAGACATCACAAACGGAACATCATCACTAGAAACACTGGATGATTTCAATACAACACTTCAAGGACTCGAACAAGCATTCAACCAATGTAATTTTAAGCAAATCGCAGGAGATGCATCGGGCCTTTCAACAGCAACACTTGTAGCTCATGCTATTGCAGCAATACGCAAAATCGTTGATAAACTTACAATTTCATGGGATAGCGTACAACGACTTCTTATGAAAAAAGTTGCCTCAAACGCACTTAAAAGCACCACACAATCAAACCAAGACGCACAAAATAGATGGATGGCAACCGCCTACATGCTTGCTGCAGCTGCCAGCAATAAAACCTTCATCGAATCGCTCACAGGGCACACCATGAGCAATGATGCTAAATATTTCTGGGACCAACACGTAAAAATTATGAGTGTTCAACCCGTTTGCCTGCGAACCCAAACAAGCACAGGCGAATTCAGAGAAGATCCTCGAGAAAAAGCCTTAATAGACCAACTCTTTCGAGCAGAAACACAGCTTGCAACAGCTCATGCCGTAACTATTAGCGAAGAGAATGAAGCCTCGTTCGTTACCGGTGTTCGGCTTTTTACGCAAGTAATTATCAAGCCAGATTTTGGCAACTCCTCTATTGGCCTACAAGAATTTGCTCTATGGATTTTTCAAAATGGAATTCTAGAATGGCTCAAGGATATATCTTTCACATCGGGGGTCTCAAAACACGACGAGCTCTGGATTGTTGCAGCAGAGGCTTTTAACATCATGTACAGTGCTCGAATTGGCACAGGCCTTCAACTACCACCTAACCTTGCAGAGCGCGGCGTTAACAGAGGCAGCCCACTGCCCACAGATCACCTTGTATTTGATTTTGGCAAAGGCTTCTTTTTTACGCGCCTGCAAAATACTGGTCGAGCTCAATTCAAAACAGATTTTTTAAAAATGGCAGAATATTTCACAAAACGCATCATGTCTGTAAGCAAAGAAGCTGGCCTTGTCGCAAAAAATTCTCATGATTTTAATACCCTCCTTGTATCTTCAGAAGCCGCGTCTTACATCCAATCAGAAGCAACAGCGCCAGATGCTGCAACGCTTATTAATCACTTCTTCACAACCGCAATGTTCAATAACTCGCGCATAAGCTGGGCGGGCATCACCACAGGCATGAGCAGCCTTCCCGCCGTTGTTCTTGACCGTCTGTATCAAAAAACCAGCACAACAGGATCATTCAAATTGTTAGGCTCCTCACGAAAAAGCTTAACAGGAGACTACACCTCTGCAGCAATCTACGGTGCTCTGGCACAAGCTTTTGTAACAATGATTGAGCTTTCAGGCAAAAACAGAGATGCCACCCCAAAGCTGGCCAAAATGATGAAGACGATCAAAGAAGATAAAACTAAATTGCAAAAATACATGAAAGATCGCAGCGATCTAAAAACACTAAAAACCGTCAGTCCAATCTTTACGTTTCCTATGAACGTAGGAATGCAAGGAGCTGCGGGATATGGCACAGCAGGCTCCCCTGCATTTGTAGGAGGACCTGGCTACGCAGGACAACAGGGATATGCTCCCGGCTACGGCGCTCAAGCTCCTATGATGATGCGACGATATTAAAAATATCCCAAAGGGCGAGCTCGGTTATTTCTGAACTCGCCCTTTTTCTTTGCAACTTTTTTAGTGCTATACTTACCCTTTAAGCACATTCTCTTATCACCCCCCCTAAAATACCGTGAAAATTGCCGTTTTGGTTTCTGGCGGCGTAGACAGCTCTGTGGCGCTTGCGCTCCTTAAACAAGCTGGACACGACGTAACTGCTTTTTATTTAAAAATATGGCTCGAAGATGAGCTCGCCTTTCTTGGGTCATGCCCCTGGGAAGAAGACCTTGCATTCGTCAAAGCAGTTTGCGAACACCTTAATGTTCCTTTAAACGTTATCTCTCTTCAGCAAGAATATTGGGACTCTGTGGTTTCTTACACCATCAAAGAAGCTGAGGCTGGAAGAACTCCCAACCCAGACGTTTTGTGTAATCAATTTGTTAAATTTGATGCTTTTTACAAAAAAATACCTACTGACTACGAAAAAGTAGCAACAGGCCATTACGCGCACCTCGAAGAAAAAGCTGGCGTTTTTGAGTTATCGTGCGCTCCAGACCTTGTTAAAGACCAGACTTATTTTCTTTCCCATCTTTCACAAGAACAACTCAGCCGAGCACTTTTTCCACTTGGGAAATTTACCAAAGAAGAAGTTCGAAAAATGGCACTTGAATTTAACCTTCCTACTGCTCAACGCAAAGATAGCTATGGAATTTGTTTTTTAGGCAAAATTAGTTTTGATGAATTCTTAGAACATCATCTCAAAACCCGCCCAGGCAATCTTGTTGAGTTTGAAACAGGAAAAGTTATGGGCCAACATAAAGGCTTTTGGTTTCACACTATTGGCCAACGCAAAGGGATTGGACTCTCTGGGGGCCCTTGGTACGTTGTAACCAAAGATCCAAAACAAAATATTGTCTACATCTCAAAAAACTATCACGACGCAGCCAAAGAGCGACGAGTTTTTGCCGTAGAAAACCTACACTGGATAGCAAACCAACCACCAATCACACAAAATCTTCATGTAAAGCTACGCCATGGACCAGAAAAAGCCCTATGCACCCTAGAACTCGATTCCCTAAAAGAAACAGGAATAGTAACTCTAGAAAAAAGTGACCAGGGAATTGCTCCTGGCCAATTTGCTGTATTTTACAACGGTAATGTTTGCGTTGGTTGTGGAGTTATTTCACTGCCTCCGGCGCCCTTTTGCGCATCATAATCAATCAACCACTTAACCGTGTTGTTATGAATTATAGAAAGCCCAACCGATAAATACTCCAAAGCTTTTGTAGGGCGCGAAACCCAGTTTACAACATCTTCATAGCGCAATAAGACACCATAATCACACAAAGAAAGCCATCGAGTAACATCTCTTGGTGCAACATAGCGAAGCAAAAGACGTTGTTTATCAAAAGTTTTTTTTGCAACTATCGCCTGAAATGCAACCAAGTCTGTAGACAAGACAATCCCGTAGACCTTAGGATTTTCATCAATCTTTTTCGCTATAAAATCAATCGTTTCTTCCGCACATTGCCACTGCTTGCACGATCCACTATATCCATACACCACAGCATCTGCCGGAATCTTTAAAAAATCCCGCAACTCTTTACGCCATGCGTTAGCCATCGCTACGTCCACACGTGCAATACAGTCAAAATCATCTACAACAACAGACTGAGAATCTGCATTAAATTCTTTGATAAGGTAGTCACGCAAAGCATCACTTACCGAAGTAAAAGAAACTTTTTGGGGCCAATTTTTTGCATCATACACAGCAGCTTCTATCGCTCTTAAAGCATGCAACTTAAGATTGAATAAATACTTACGAAAAATTGAATGCGGCAACTCAACATTAAATGTCAGACGCGCCTCCTCACACGCAAGACCTCTCGCTTGAACGGTCACCTCTGTGCGCGGCGCAGGATGCGAAGCGCTTACAAACCATGTAAGAGCAGCCTTCAGAATATATCCAGCAAGAGGACCTCGAGCCAAAATAGAATCGTACCAACCATTAGAAAGCTGACGCGCAATAGAAGGAGCCTGAAGAAAAAGAGATGCCTTACCCAAAAACGGAATTTTTTTGTGGATTAAAATTGATATTCCCGAAAACGAAAAAAAATTTGCGCGCCTACGCGCGTCAGCAGGATCTACTTCAAACGAAACAATATCAACATAAGAAAATTGTCCAGAGAGGATTCGTTTTTTTGCCGGCTCAAACACTAAGCTTTCAAAAACAGAATTCTGAATGCCATCGTATACCACAATCAAAAGTCGCTTTGACTTCATAGCTACATACCTAAGCACATGGTTAAAAAAGAGGCCATCAGAGCAACGAGTATCAAAAAAACACGGTTCTAGCAACTCAGTACGCGCCTAGCGATACTCAACTCACCTTAAACACCATCAATTCATGCAGCCAGAATTATTTACGGCAAAATATTAGACGAAATGGTCATTATTGATATGATTTTAAGAATAAAAAACCATGCTATGAATGCCCAAGGGAAATTATGTTGCTTAAATTTTTGTGCGAAAAACTCACTCGAGACAACACCCCAAAGCGCTATCAAGCAGAAGGTGGAAATCTTGAAACAAGAACGTTAAATGACGCTGAATTTTCTCGAGAACTTCACAAAAAACTCTTAGAAGAAGTTTATGAAGTCATCGAAGCCAAAAGCCAAGATGATTTAGTTGCCGAACTTGCCGATGTACAAGAAGTAATTCACGCAATTGCTAAAATAAACTCAATAAAACTTTCTGATATTGAATCAAGCAGACTTCAAAAAGTTGCCGAGCGTGGAAGTTTTTCGCAGCGCCTCTACAGCACAATTGGAACCATTCCTGAAAACACCCACCTTGGGCTGTATATTCAAGCAGATCCACATCACTACCCCCTCATCCACGATGCGCCGCTTAACCACACCCTTGAAACAAACACGGGCGCGTGGAAGCGCTTTTTTGGTGAATTGCGCAACGATATCCTCAACACACTTCCTGAATACGTTGTAAGCGTTATGCATATTGGAACAACAACACTTCAAAAAGCACCTGCCCAACCGATTGTTGACATGGTGGCGGCCGTTACTTCGTTGCTAGATTTTGATCTTCACAGCAAAGCCCTTATGAAGCATGGATGGCTTGCGCGCGGCGAAAACAAGATTGCCAACAGACGTTTTTTTGTAAAACTTGATACGCACAACGGCAAAGAAGTTGCTCATTTACACTGTTTTGAACACACAGATGCACACATCAAAAAGTTTGTACAATTTACAAACATGCTTAAAGAAAATTCTGAATTGCGCGAAGAATACACACACTTAAGAGAAAGCACACTCAAAGAAGCTTCTGCAACTCCAACAAGCTACCAAGCCACAAAAACTGCTTTTATCGAAAAAACATTGTCCTAAAAAACCTACAAGAAAGGCATTGAACACTAAAGAAGCGCTCAATGCCTTTCTTACTTACACAATATTTTGGATTTGCTCACGAATTTTTTCGAGCTCACACTTCACATCAATCGCAGCCTTGCTAATTTCGGGCAACGACGATTTTGATGTAATTGTATTAATTTCACGGTGCATCTCTTGCAGCATAAAATCGAATCTACGGCCTTTTTCTTCGTTATTTTTGTCGTTCAACAAACTATCAAAAGCCACGATGTGAGTGGTAAACCGAACCAACTCTTCGTGAATATCGCCACGATGAACAATTGCATGAAGTTCATCGAGCTTAAGCTTAAGACTGGGATCTTCTTGCATTTTTATAGGATCTACACACAATTCCTTATGAGCCGCTAATTCGATCTTTTTAGCCTCATAAAAAACTTCAAAGACCTCTTTAATAAGCACAAGGCGAGCCTTGCAAACTTCTAGCCGCGCAACCAAATCTTTGCCCAATGCAGCGCCTTCTGCAAGTCGCGTTGCTTGCAACCCAACCAACGCTTTTTCGATAGACGCAAAAAATGCACTTTCTTGCTCTTCAGTCATCTCTGGAATTACGGGAACAAATGCTCCTGGAGCAGATAAAACATGTGCTACCGAAAGATCATCGGTTAGCCCATATCTTCTAGAAATTTCGCGCGCAGCAGAAACATATTGCTCAATCACAGAATGAACAGGAGCATATGATTCGAGCAGAGAATCTGCGCCACCAGATTTAATTGCACAAAAAACACGCCCACGAACAAGCTTTTTTTTGCACAGCGCAGTCAATTTAAGCTCTAGCGAGGATAAAGACGAAGGCAAACGAAACGTCGTTTCAAAATAACGTGAATTTAATGTCTTGAACTCTGCAACCAAAGAAAGTTTTTTTTCTTGCTCGCCCGAACCAACTGAAAGTTCAAACGCATGGCTTACAAAGCCCGTCATACTTTCAATCACAATAATGCTCCATTTAGACTACCAAACCGCTGTTCTAAAGATTGTCATAGATATTTTGAATATCATCGAGCTCTTCAAGACCTTCAATGAAATTTGCAGCGCTTTCTGCCTGCTCATCTGAAAGACCCGAAACATGGTCATGAGCTTTCCAAATCAACTCAGCAGAAACAACCTTAAAATTAGCGTTTTCTGCGGCATGTTTAACAATATCTAATTGAGTTGCGGTACAAATAACATGAAAAACATCATCCGATTGAAAGACTTCATCTACTTCATAATCAAGCAATTCACCAAGAATATCGTCCTCTGAATGTTTTTCAGCCGCAAGAATCACTTCACCTTTATGAGAAAACATCCATGCAACAGAGCCATCGGCAGCTAAACGCCCACCATGCTTATTAAAATAGTGGCGAAGCTCTGCAACTGTACGATTTTTGTTATCACTCAACGTATCAACAATAAGAGCAACTCCGTTAGGAGCATAGCCCTCATAGCGCTGCGCCTCGTACGCTGCACCTTCTAGTGCGCCCGTCCCACGCTTAATTGCACGCTCAACGTTATCAAGCGGCATATTAGCAGCCTTAGCTTTATCCATGAGCACTCGGAGCCGAGCATTACTTGCAGGATCGCCTCCGCCCATTCGGGCAACAACAGAGAGTTCTTTACCCAGGCGTGTAAAAATTTTACCGCGCTTTGAATCTATTAATGCTTTTTTGCGCTTAATTGTAGCCCATTTGGAATGACCTGA
>JBEITS010000134.1:0-1933 GCA_040374805.1 Campylobacterota bacterium
CGGTTCATGTCTTTGGCATTGTAGGCCTTGGTGTAGCTTTTTTGTGTTGTTATCGGAAAAATTTGGCTTACTCCAAGCTGTGTTGCTGTGTAGCAGATTTCTTCAAACGTTGCTTGTTTTGTGATGCCACAGATCAGCGTTATTTCTGGCTGCAGAGGAGTGGCGTTGGAAATGTTAACGATCGTTCCCTGAACCTTCGCGCCTTTTCCGGATAAAACTGATGTTAGTTCTAGGGTTGCTGTTTCGCCAGTGTTTGCAAAAAGAGTGCATGTTTCTCCTGCGCTTAAGCGCAAGATGGTAGCAATTCGAGAAGAAAGTTCTGGATTTAAAGTAATTTTCTCTCCAGCCGCAAGCTTTGTTGTGCTTCCTGATGCATCGTATAAAAAGAAATGGTGTGCGGTATTGCGCATAAAAACTCTAGGCTTAGTCCTTGTTTAAACTAAGCCTAGAGTAGGGTGTGCGTTGTGGATCTGTCAAAATATCTTATTGCGGTTGAGCGGCAGCGGCTTCTGCGGCTGCGGCAGCTTCATCAGCTGCTTGTTGTGCTGCGTCGGCTATTTTCTTTTTATTTGCAGCATCCCACTCGGCAGCAGCTTTAAAGCTATTGAACGGGCCAACATAAATATTTTTAAAGTTGATAGGTGCATCCCAGGTGCTCAGCCCTACATATTTTAAACGGCTAATTGGATACACGTCAGTCCATTCTAGGATTTTGTTTGCTTCTTTAATTTCATCAATTCCAATGGTTATTGTTCCGCCGTTAAGTGCAATCCAGAAGCGTTTGAAATCAAGTGCATTTAACATCGCATCGGGCTGCTCATCTTTGCTGAATTGTGCGATAGGAGTATCAAGACTTTGAACACGAATGGCTGTTTTTGTATTTTCCCAACCGCCTAAATCGATTTCGTAAATTTCGTTCGAGGTGTTACGTGTTTTCGAGGTTGATTGTCCAAAGGCAACCATAACGTCATTAAGTCCCTTAGCCTCAAATACAACGATCCCTTTATTTTTTTCGGGAAGTGTTTCTGAGAGCCATACATACTCTCCGTGGAAAGGTTGCAGTTCAACAGGCGCATTTGCTGCGTGTCCCGCAAGAAGGTCTCTCGTGAGTTCATTAATCCAGGTGTACCAAACGTCTTTTTGTTTTGCTTCATCAGGCTTGTCTTGGTTGATTAAGTATTGGTTGTCTTGTGCTGAAATAAGAAGATTAAGCAACGAGTTGTATGCGGCTTGTGCACCTTGGTAATCGAGTCCTGGATACAGTGTTTTGCGGGCATTATATAGTGCCGTGATTGCGCCAAAAAGGTTCTGTTTAATGGCAGGATCTTGAACAACGTACGGATGATTAATTAAGAAAATAACTTGTTGATAAAGAGAAACAAGGCGCTCAAATTTATCTGTTGAAGAGGGTGTCCACTTGCCGCCCAAATCGAGTTTGCTTCGTGCATCGAGCGCGTTTGCTTGAGCTTCAGGGGGTACTTCTGCAGATCCAAGTGTTTGCGTATTCATTTTGTCGGTATAAACATAAGAATTTACGTCACGGTAAGATGCAAGTTCAGCTTGGTTTTTAGCAGTTTGGCTTGCTGCGATACCTGCAGATGCACCGGCCAAAGCCATACTTGCGATAGTTCCAATAACGCCACCAATCATACCGCTACCAGAAATACTTTGCCCTGCACTCGAGAGCGCTTCAGATGTTGCCGTTGAGATGGCAATAGACCGCTGAAGGCTAATGATTTGAGGGTTTTCTGGCTGAGAAATCCAATCTAATTGTGGAAAGCCGTTCGGTTGAACCGTGATCATAAAGAGGTATTGCGTATTTTGTTGTGGAGTTGCTCCCGGGTAGAATGTTTGGCCTCCAATTTTATCCACAAATTTTACTGCTTGGCCTTCTTGGTCAATTTGATATTCAAAGGGGAGCACAATATACACA
>JBEITS010000008.1:0-17353 GCA_040374805.1 Campylobacterota bacterium
CTTGCGACACCCCATACCCAACATGGTTTCTAGGATTTGTCCAACGTTCATACGACCCGGCACACCAAGTGGGTTAAGAACGATATCAACAGGAGTACCATCGGCAAGGTACGGCATATCTTCAATATTGACGATAGCAGATACCACACCCTTGTTACCGTGACGTCCAGCCATCTTATCCCCAACAGAGATAGGACGTTTAACCGCAACATACACACGCACAAGTTTGATAACACCTGAAGGTAAATCATCCCCCTTACGCAACTTAGCAACCTGCTCAGCCTTGAGCGCCTCAAGAACTTTGCCTTGGCTATCAAGAATATCTCGATAGTAAGCTAATTTTGCAGCAAGGGTTTTGTCGGCAACTTTAACCTTAAGAAGGTCGTGAACATTGGCAGTCGCAAGTTTAGCGGCTGTTCCAAATTCAGTTCCCTTAAGAGAGCCATCTTGAAGCAATACAACAAGTTTTTCTTTAATAGATTTTTCAAGAACACTTACTTGCCATGCATAATTTTCTTCGATTTCAACAGTTTCTTTTTGAACCACGTCTTTATAACGCTTATCTTTTCTGATACCGCTTCTCGAAAGAATTTTAACATCAACAATTGTTCCTGTAACACCAGGCGGAACCCTTGAAGACGTATCGCGTACTTCACGAGATTTTTCACCAAAAAGCGCTCTGAGAAGCTTCTCTTCAGGAGAAACTTGCACGTCACCCTTAAAGGTTACTTTTCCAACCAAAATGTCACCCGGTTCAACACGAGTACCAATTTTGACAATACCATCGTCATCAAGAGGCTCAAGCTCTTTTTCACTGACATTTGGAATATCACGTGTGATTTCTTCAGCACCAAGTTTTGTGTCGCGCGCTTCAACAACGAATTCTTCGACATACACAGAAGTAAACACGTCATCAGCAACACAACGACGACTTACAATAATAGCATCTTCAAAGTTGTATCCGTACCATGGCATGTAGGCAACAAGTGTGTTACTTCCAAGAGCCAACTCGCCCTCAGAAACAGACGCACCATGCGCTACAACTTCATCACGAGAAACATGCTGCCCAACAGTAACCGCTGGAATATAGTGAATCCACGTATTATGACTCGATCGTCCAAACTTCTTCAAACGATACACATCAATAGGACGTGCAAACCATTCCTCATCTGACTTCTCAGCCTGATCAAGAGCAACAATTACTTTGTCAGCAGAAACATACTTAACAATACCTGCTGAACGAGCAGCAATCACTGCACCTTCAGCATGACCAATCTCCCACTCTACACCTGTTCCAACAAGCGGCACCTCTGCTTTAATAAGAGGAACAGCTTGCCGTTGCATGTTAGATCCCATGAGCGCTCGGTTCGCGTCATCATGTTCAAGGAACGGAATTAACGCTGTAGCAACAGAAACCAACTGACGAGGAGAAGCATCAATATATGAAACTTCTTCCGTAGGCATGTTCTGCATTGAACCATCGCGACGAGCTAATACATACGAATCGGTAATTTTACCCGTTGAACTGATCGAAACGGTTGCTTGTGCAACTGCTTTACCAATTTCTTCGTATGCATCAACCGACACAACAGCATCTTGAATCTGACCATCAACAACCGGTCGATACACGGCTTCAATAAACCCAAGCTCATTCACACGAGCATACGTCGAAAGAGACGAGATCAGACCAATATTTTGACCTTCAGGAGTTTCAATAGGACAAATACGACCATAGTGAGATGGGTGAACGTCACGAACGTCAAGCGTTGCACGTTCACGGGTGATACCTCCGGGCCCGAGAGCCGACAATCTACGCTTATGCGCCATCTCAGCAAGCGGGTTCGTTTGATCCATAAACTGGGATAATTGCCCTGTTCCAAAGAACTCACGAAGAACTGCTGAAAGAGGCTTTACGTTAATAAAGTCTGAAGGCATCTGTGAGGCATAGCTTTCTTGAAGCCTGAAACGCTCACTGATAATTTTTTCGATTCGCGCCAACCCAACATAAAATTGAGATTGAAGCAACTCACGAACAAGACGAACACAACGATTGCTCAAGTGATCAACGTCATCCAACTCGCCTTCACCGCGCTCTTTTAAGCCAATTAAATACTTAACAACACCAATCACATCATCGATGGTCAACGTCGTTACATCTAATGACAAATTAAGACCGAGCTTACGATTAATACGCGTACGCCCAACAACCGTAAGATCATAATGACGACTATTAAAGAACAAACCTTCAACATAATCGGCCATTACTTTAAATGGAGGCAAATCACCCGGACGCAACTTAGAATACACTTCGCGAACCGCATCCTCAGTCGACATAGCCTGATCTTGAGCAAGCGTAAGGGCCAAAGATAATTGAGGAGCATGACTTGACGATTGAATGACCGTCATAGAACAAGCACCCAAAGACTCGATATAATCAAGCAAGCCTTCTTTAATTACCCCACCGCGCTCAAGCAACAACTCGCCTGTTTTTTGATGGCAAAAGTCTTCACCAACAATACGATTAACAAGACTACTACGACGAAGCTTAAGGGATTCAACTCCGAGCTTCTTAAGTTTTTGTAAAACAGGTTCTGTAATTCGCTGACCAACACTAAATTGTTTTTCAATTTCTTTAGACAACGATCCCGCTTCTAAACGTGATCCAATCAAGTTTTTAACAAGTGGACGAATAAAATCGCCATCTTGGTATTCAATTTTTTCAAATGAATAGAAAAGAGGAAGAATTTCTTCTCGCTTAAGACCAAGCGCCTGCAAGAAAGTTGTTACCAACAATTTGCGTTTTTTATCAATTCGAACAAACAAATAATCATTTTGATCAAATTCAAAATCTAACCAAGCCCCACGAGCCGGAATAATCCGAGCAAGCAAAGAAAGGTTTCCACGAAAATCTTTTGTTTTTTTGTTAAGAGCAAACAATGCTCCTGGAGCTCTGTGAATTTGGCTGACAACAACCCGATCCACACCATTAACAAGGAAAATTCCCTGATTTCCTGCACGAATTCTGCCTTCACTGTCTTCATACAGATCCAACATAATTGGCAAGTCACAGAAGAAAACCTCTTGCTCCTTGATATCGCGCATAACACGATCATTTGTTACAGAATCAACATCCCATGTCGTTAACTGCATCTTTACACGCAACGACATCGAATATGTCTTGCCACCGTAGCGACACTCCTCAGGAGACGCCTGAGGCTTCAATGTCACCCGAGCATGACATTTTGAACACCTAACGTATGAATAACCACCCGCCAACTGCTGTTCAGTTAAACGGCCACATCCCGTCTTTTTCGACGAAAGATGCTTCCACTGATATCTTGCTGCGATACCCGTCAGACTACCGCAAATACAGGACCAATCGCCCAACTCATAGCTCACGTATTCCAAAGAAATGCGTGAATTATACTCAACAGGGAAGATGTCCCGGAGAACCTTCTCAAGGCCAATGTTGAGACGCTCGGAAGGCAAGTAATCCAACTGCACAAAATCATTAAACGACTTGGACTGAACCTCTATAAGATTCGGTAGCGCAACGACTTCCTTCGTTTTCCCGAACATTTTCCTAAGAAAAGTCCCACCGCTCTGCACTTCAGACATCCACCTGCTCCCACCCGTAAAGCTTTTCTAAACTTTTTCAACCAACGCCACTATTCTAAGTCACAACAGCGCGGGACCGCCTCACAGATATACAAAAAGCACTCTGGAGACGGTATATCCCACGCCTATGCAACTCATAGCACCGAAAAAACGGCACTTAAACTATTAAGAAAGTTCGACTGTACAGCCGGCTTCTTCAAGCGTTTTTTTGATTTTTTCAGCATCTTCTTTGTTTGCTGATTCACGAACCACAAATGGTGCGCTTGTTACAGCATCTTTAGCTTCTTTAAGACCTAAGTCTGGACAAACAGCTCTCAAAGCTTTGATCGCTTTAAGGGCTTCAGCGCCACCAGCCTTTAAGGTAACTTTGAATTCTGTTTTTTCAGCTGCTGCTGCTACCACTGGGCCAGCTGCTACAGCTACACCAACAGCTGCCGCTGCTGATACGTTGAACTCAACTTCAATAGCTTTAACAAGTTCTGCTAATTCAGTAACCTTTAAACCTTTAATCTCTTCAAGAATTGCTCTTGGTGTCATGATCATTCTCCTACACGTGACAAGATAAACTTAGATTGTGCAATAAACACTTATTTACTCAACTCAAAAAACAAGATGTATTCGAAACACATCTGTCCTGGTTGCTACTTTTCTTCAATAACTGGCGCAGACTCTGACGAAGACAAACCCGCAACTTTGTCCAGCACTCGTGCCAGACCTGCAATTGGAGCCTGTAATACGCAAGCCAATTGAGTCAGCAACACATCGCGTGATGGCAATGCCGCAAGATACTCAACCTCAGGTTTGCTCCACACTCGATTTTCAAAGAAACCAGAAACCACAGCGAGCTTCTGATCGTCTTTTGCAAAGTCAACGAGCGTCTTTGCAACAGCTGGAGCATTACCAGTAGCAAAAACAAGACCAATTTGATTTTTGAGCATCGGAACAAGTTGTTCACAACCATCAATATCTTTGACCGCACGAACCATCAACCGAGCCTTGGCAACCCTCATAGAGGCGCCTTCACCACGGAGCGAAGCTCGCAATTTTTGCAATCTACCAACACTTAGTCCTTGATAATTAACCAAGAACGCAGCTTCTGACTGAACAACGTGCTCTCGCAATTTAGCGACAAGCGATTCTTTTTGATTACGATTCATAAACCTAAGCCCTTAACCCTGAGTCCCAAGGTCTTCAAGATTAATTGCAAACCCCTTGCCCATCGTTGATGAGACAAAAGCCTTGCGCATATACTTGCCCTTGGAAGTAGCCGGTTTGCTTGCCTGAAGAGCCTTCAGGAAAGCCATTAAATTTTCAGCAAGCTTATCGATCCCAAAAGAAACTTTTCCAAAAGGAGCATGAACCACGCCACCCTTGTCATTCCTAAAGGAGACTCTTCCTTGCTTCAGCTCTTTGATAATTGACACGAAGTCGAACGTAACTGTCCCAACACGATTGTTAGGCAACAAACCACGGGGCCCTAAAATTCGAGCAACCTTACCGACCATTGCCATCATATCAGGCGTAGCAACAGCAGCATCAAAATCTAGCCATCCGCCCTCAATTTTAGCAATTAAGTCTTCACTACCCACTGCGATCGCACCCGCGGCCGTAGCCTTATCTTCGTTTTCGCCTTTTACAAAAGCAATAACTCGGACGTTCTTACCTGTGCCGTGAGGCAACATAACAGAACCACGAACTGTCTGCTCGCCCTTGGCAGGATCGATTCCTAACACAAGGTCGACGTCAACAGACTCGTCAAACTTAGCACGCGCGGTTTTAACGACCTGATCAAGCGCACCACGCAAGCTATAACTTGCAGGGGCAGCCTGAACATTTGTATCAATCTTCCGCATTCTCAATCACTCACTTTTACGAGGATTATTACTCAACAACACTCAGTCCAAGACTTCGTGCACTTCCCATGATCATCTTGCGACCAGACTCTAACGTCCAAGCATTCAGATCCTTCATTTTGATTTTTACAATTTCATCAATTGCAGACATCGAAATGGTTCCCACAACTTCGGAGCCAGTTTTTTTGGCACCCTTGGTGATTTTTGCAAACTTTTTAAGAAGTTCAGTAGTTGGAGAAGTTTTTGTGATAAAAACAAATGTTTTATCAACATAAACAGTCACAACAACAGGAACTGTCTCACCTTTGCGATTTGCTGTTTCAGCATTAAATCGCTTACAAAAATCCATGGTGTTAAGACCGTGAGGCCCAAGACTACTACCAACAGGAGGCGCTGGCGTTGCTGCACCAGCAGGCAACTGCAGCTTCACATATGCTTTTACTTTTTTAGACATTCGCGACCCGAACTTAATGTTTTATTTGACGAAAATTGAGTTCAACCGGTGTCATTCTGTTAAAAATGCTCACCATCACCGTGACGCGCTCATGTTCCTCATCAACGCTATCAACAATGCCAACAAACCCAACAAACGGACCACCCGTAATGTGAACTTCCGACCCAACAGAGACCAACTCTCGCTCCGCCTGGAAGGACAATTTCCCACTCATCTGAGTAAAGACCCGCTCAACTTCTGCATTGGTCAATGGAACAGGATCTTTGCCTCCCAAGAAACGAGACACTCGCGGTGTCTGCATTACCAAGCGCAAGCTTGCCCCATTCATCTCCATCTGCACCAACAAGTATCCTGGAAAAATCTTCTCTTTACGCGGCTCATCCGCAACAAATCGATCGATTATCTCACCCGATGGAACAACAACCTCTCCGAAGAGATCCTCAACGCCTTCTTCGACAACTCGCGACTGAAGATCCGCTTTCACAGTTTCTTCGTAGCCAGTGTAAACCTGAACAACGTACCAACGCTTACTCATCCCACTACCCTTGACAGCGTAAAATCCTCAGGACATTAACTGTCTAAGTAAAATACTAAACCCAAAGTCCATACCAGCGAGCACTACAGAGAAAAAGAGGACAACAATGCCAACAGCGACAAGCATCTCAAGAAATTCATCTCTGCGTGGCCAAACCACACGTGCGAGCTCGCTTCTGACTTCCCCGAAGAATCCAATTAAACCAGTCATGGTGTCCACGCCTTTTCTTCTAAAGTGGCAGGCCAGGAGGGATTCGAACCCCCAACACGCGGATTTGGAGTCCGCTGCTCTACCGTTGGAGCTACTGGCCTCCGGAAAATTATGTTACTTAGTCTCTTTATGAATAGTATGCCTACGAAGCTTAGGACAATACTTCTTAAGTGAAAGCTTACCAAATTTTCTGCTTTTAGGAACACGGATGCTATAGTTCCGCATTCCCGACTCTGTACATTCTAAATGTACGATAATTCTGTCTTTTGCCATCGCTTAACCTCTCGACCGACACTTTTGCCTGATATTTGCACGTCTGCCCCCGGTCTTTATGGAGCCCACGATTGGATTCGGACCAACGACCTCCCCCTTACCATGGGGGTGCTCTACCAACTGAGCTACGTGGGCAACCAAAATACTGGAGCTGGCAACTGGACTCGAACCAGCGACCTGCTGATTACAAATCAGCTGCTCTACCAACTGAGCTATGCCAGCTCATGCATTTTTGGTGCGGGAGACGAGGGTCGAACTCGCAACCTACAGCTTGGAAGGCTGTCGCTCTAGCCAATTGAGCTACTCCCGCAAAAATCTTTTCATGGTGGGGAGAACAGGATTCGAACCTGTGAAGGCTGAGCCAATGGATTTACAGTCCATCCCCTTTGGCCGCTCGGGAATCTCCCCTATCACACCAATCAGATACCTAAAAACTCCCGGAGGAAGTCGATTATATCAAAAAAAATGACCCCACCCTGCGAGGTCACCACAGAGATAGAATAATTGTTCCTGAGAGGATTGCAAGGAGTTTTAGCCCAATATCTGTTTTTTTTCAACAAACATTTACTAAATTGCTGAATTTATTTCATTTTTGGCCGAAGAATGAAGCTCAAAAATTCGCTCTGTAGATGCAGAAAGACCATAACGCAGGTCAACCCAGACAACTCTATCGGCAAATGCTCGCTCTGTTAAAACGTCTTTAATAACCCCAGGCCATTCAAGCACAATAACGTTCTTTGCATCTTTTAGAATAATATCAAATTCCATCTCACAGAACGTTTCGATAGAATCAACCCGATACAAATCAAAGTGGTACACACTAAGCCCATCCGCAGCCTGATATCGACAAAAATACGCGTACGTTGGGCTAACAACCTCTTCAACAACACCCGCATGCTTCAAGAGAACCTTAAGCATCGTTGTTTTACCCGCACCAATCTCTCCACTGAATGCGTAAATTAAACCTTCTCGCCAATACGGCATAAGATAGCGCTCAACAACGCGATCAATCCCAGAAAGTCCATACGAAGTCCGCTGCACATCTAGCCCACAATTAAGCTCTTTACGCATACTAATTCCTGGCGGCACATTGTTCACAGCTTCTTCACAACACGTCGCACTCGAGATAGCTCTTTTGAAGGCATGCTAGATCGAGAGTCTCGTGAAGAATCTTCAAGCAAATCATCTGATTTCTTGGAAAGCATACCTCGAGTCGATCGCTCCATCAACTCCCGCAAGCTGTCGCGATCAACATTTACCTTAAAGTGTTCAGTGGGCTCGTACTCCACAAGAGCCGAGGGCGCCTTGTTTTTTCGCTGCACCTCAGAAGAAACAAAAGCTTGTTTTAAAAGTTGTGCAAAATCCTGCACAGGCAAAACCAAACGAACATAAGACTCTACTCGCTTACGCAGGCCTCGATCATTCGTTACAACAACATATTCGCCAAACCCCGACCGAGAAACGTGAGATGTAATCCAATCATCTGCCGTCTCAACAAAGCCTGAATAAATTTCAGAAACGGCGCCATGCTTAAACCGCTCGGCATGCCGCAAGCTGCCACCATCAAACACAACCAAAATCTGTTTAATTGTTGTAGACTTGCGCGCAATATACCCCTGAAGTCGCTGAATAAACCTCGCCCGTTGCTCTTCTGAAATCAAAACAGCTGAAGGAATAGCCTCAATCAAACGGATAACATTGTAGCCATCAATAATAACAATCACGCCCCACCAAACCTATTCAAAAACACACCAACGATTGATAAAACAACTCACTTAATCTACGCTAGTCAAATCAGGTTAAATGCGGCTTTTCTGAACGTATATGTACAACATCAATCAGCTCAAGCAGCGCATAATCTCCATTTCAAAAACACAAAAAATTACATACGCCATGCGCCTTGTTGCCATGTCACTTTATAATCGAATTGACCGACGACGCGCAGAATACACACCCTTTCTTGCGGAAATCAGATCAGCCTTCAAACTTGCGATGCAACATAAACCTATACACGAGCACATCCGCGTATCAAACGAAACTCCAACGCAAGCAGAAATCATCATTATTGTATCATCGTCAAAAGGACTTTGTGGTGGCTTTCACGAGCAACTAAGAAAATTCTTCAAATTGCGCTACAAAAAAGACGGCTTGCCTCAAAAAGTAATCCGCATCGGTCAAAAAACAAATCTCATCGGCGGCGCCCTTATTGGTTCACTTGAAACCATAATGCATCACGAGTCGCTTACAGCACACACAATCCATCACATCGCAGAAGAAATAATGGAACTCATTTATACGCAAAACTATAAATCCGTGCGCCTTTTTAGTAATCGCTTCACAAATTTTTTTGCATATCGACCAAGTGAAATAATTTTATACCCCTTAAGCGGACTCAGTGAATCTGATGCACGAGAGCAATCACTCCGCCACCTCATGTCATACGCACAAAAAACAGAAGCCAATCCACCTCCCCCACCCTTTAACGAAACGTTCGAATGCGAGCAACCACTCGAAGAAATTCAACAGCAAATTCTTCGTCAATATGGAATCAGCCTACTCACCAATCTCCTTGCCGAATCGCTGATTGCAGAACAAAGCGCACGCTTCTTATCAATGGACGCTGCAACAAAAAACGCATCTTCAGCCCTTGAAAAGCTTAAACTCCAATGCAACAAACTTCGTCAAACTTTAATTACGCGTGAGGTTGCAGAGCTCTCACGAACAATGTAAAACAATAGAGCACAATGCACGCTTATAAACTCACAAGAAAGCATATTTTCATGACCAATCACCACTCTGGCCGACTAGAAATTATCTGCGGCTCAATGTTTTCTGGAAAAACAGAAGAATTACTCAGGCGCCTACGTCGCGCAGAAATTGCAAAGCGCCGCGTGCTCACCATCAAAAATAATATTGATACGCGCAATGCCACAACCATCATCACAAGCCATAACGGAACACACCGCGAAGCCCATACACTCGAAAACACGCCCGCTATGGTTAAGATGATCACAAAAATGGCAGAAACCGTTGATGTAATTGGAATCGATGAAATTCAATTTTTTTCAGCCGAAATTATTCCCGCAATCAGAGCACTCGTAGGCCAAGGTAAAAAAGTTATGGTTGCAGGGCTTGACCTCGATTTTAGGGGCGAACCATTCCCAACTGTAGCAACGCTTTTAGCACTTGCAGATGAAGCTGTTAAGCTGTGTGCAATCTGCATGTCTTGCGGCGAAACTGCACACTTCACCCAAAGAATCGTCAACGGATCTCCCGCAAGCTACTACGACCCGATTATTCTTGTTGGAGCTGCCGAATTCTATGAAGCACGCTGCCGCGCTTGTTTTGTATTGCGCGACAACCCGCACCCCCACATGCATGCCGCATCCCCCAAAAATCCAATGGGATTGCCGATCTAAATGGCCACAAAAAACAAGACTGTCTTTTTTTGTAATGAATGCGGATACGAATCCGCTCGTTGGCTTGGATGCTGCACAGGATGCAGCGCATGGAACACCTTTACAGAATTTAAAGCTCCAAAAGCAACTACTAAAGCAGCTGCATCTGCACCCCATCAGCGAACCGCAACACAACTCTACAAGCTTGATGATATTTCTATTGAAGATCAACCTCGCCTCATCAGCTCAATTGACGAATGGGACCGCGTTTCGGGAGGGGGTATTTTGCCAGGGGCCTTCATTATTTTGACGGGTGACCCAGGCGTTGGAAAATCAACGTTATTGCTCCAAATCGGCCATGCATTGACCGAAAACAACTACCACGTTCTCTACTTTTCATCTGAAGAATCGATCCATCAAGTAAAAAACAGGGCAATGCGGATAGGAATTAAAGAAACGAAGCTTCTTTTCTCTGACCAAACAAGCCTCGAAAGCATCATCGCAACAACACTCGAGCAAAAACCCGATGTTTTGATTATCGATTCGATTCAAAGCTGCATCATCGAAGACGGAGACCAAGCATTTCCTGGAACCATCAACCAGCTACGCACCGCCGCATTTCAACTCATGCGTGTTGCCAAAGAAAACGGAATCGCCGTCTTAATCACGGGTCACATCACAAAAGATGGGACCATGGCAGGCCCCAAGGTGCTTGAACACATGGTTGACGCCGTATTTTACTTGCAAGGTGACGACCGGTTTGAAACACGCATTTTACGCTCAGTGAAAAATCGCTTTGGAACAATTAATGAAATCGGTTTTTTCCAAATGAATGCCGATGGAATGGCTCAAGTCTCTGATATCAATGCTCTCGTTTTACAAACCGCATCAGTCAGCCCCGGCGCCGCACTCATTTGCTCGATTGAAGGTTCGCGCCCCGTTCTTATCGAAGTCCAAGCGCTCTGCATTGAATCTAAATTTGGCACCCCACAACGTGTTGTGAGCGGAATCGACCACAAGCGCGTGATGCTCATCGCTGCTATTTTAGAGAAGTATTTACGCGTAAAACTGAGCGCACATGACATTTTCTTTAAAGTCACGGGTGGCTTTACCGTACGCGAAACCGGGGGCGATTTAGGAATCGCCTTGGCACTTCTTTCTTCGTACCTACAAAAACCCTTACCATCCCACACCATGGCCCTAGGTGAAATGAGTCTTACGGGCCACATAAAACCTGTATCTTCAAGCGAAAAGCAGATTTTAGAAGCTTATAAATTCGGCATAAAAACACTCATAACTTCCGACAAAACGCTTGTCGATAAAGCAAAATTCACTAAAGTAATCTCACTCCGAAGCGTTTACGACTTAGTGGCCCTTTTCCCTGAATAATTGGACTAAAAACATCATGATACTTCTTAACATCCTTATTTGCAGCGCAACACTGCTGTTTTTAGCACTTGCCCCGCATGATCTTGTTAATTTTCCACCACTGACCAATCTTGTAGACATGAAAAAGTACGAATCCGATGCCCGCCGGTACACAGATGCCTGTATCAACGGGCTTTTTGGCCTCATCCCGCTCACTCTGTTACTATTTTACCGAACAGCCCTTCCCGGCTGGGCACTTAAAACAATTATCGGATTTTATGGAGTTCTTTTAATCGGGGCCTTTTTTGCATGGTATGTTCCCTATTTTTTCGGATCATCAGCCAGTCATCGCGAGGCCTTTAAAAAATTTGAAAATACTCACCATTTTTTGCCCAAGCGCGGCGAAAATATTGTCCCAAACACATTCCATGTAATCCTGCACGTAATGATGCTTGCGTGCCTTACGCTCGCCTTTACATTGCCAAGCCCCAAAATCATTACTTCCGCTAGCATTGCAGACATCGAACAACACAGCGCAGATCAAAAGACGCTTGTTCTACTTGATCTTGACCAAACAGTGTTTGAAGTCACGGGAACCGTCCATGAACACTGGTTTTCCCACATGCTCAACCACGCACAAACACTCGGACATACTTACGAGAGCGCACTCAAAGAACTTGTACCTCACTACGTCAATGCCATGTCAAAAGCCCCGCCCGTAATTCCTGCGGAAGATGGGACAGCCACAGTCATCAAACAACTACAACAGCGAGGCATCAACGTTATGGGGCTCACTGCACGCGGCGCTATGCTCAGTGCAAGCACGCAAAGGCAACTCAACAGCATCGACATCGATTTTAACCACACAAGCATCGTTGCTCACAGCATCTCACTTCCCATGACAAAAGAGACTGCTCACCTTGAGCACGGCATTCTTTTTTGCGGCCCCAACAGCAAAGGTGATGCTCTGAAAATTTTTCTGAATGCAGTTTCTCACAAACCCGAGAAGATTGTTTTTGTTGATGATAAAGAACATCACCTAAGATCCGTCATGAACATGGCTGATGCTTCGGGCATTGATTTTGTGGGGATTCGCTACAGCCGCCTTGACGCAAAAATGCATGCGTACGTTCTTGATGATGCAAGCAAGCAGCTGCTCAAGCCACCCGCAGCATCCCAGCTTGCGGCTCTCTCAACCCCAGCAAGCTCTAGCTCATAAGAACACCACAAAAAGAAAAACCCCGGACATTTCCATCCGGGGCTAAAATTTAATCTAAATGCATAGAAATGCTTAAATTATTCGAGCGTTTTGGCGTCGCTCAATGCACTCATTTTCGATCAAAGGATCGATTAAATCCTGCATGTCGCCATTCATCACCATATCAAGCTTTTTAAGCGTCACATCAACACGATGATCGGTGATACGGTTTTGAGGATAATTGTAGGTTCGAATCTTCTCTGAGCGATCGCCTGAGCCGATTTGCGATTTTCGATTGCTAGAACGCTCTGCATCGAGCCGTTCTTTCTCTGCTTGAAAAATACGCGACTGAAGCATTTTCATTGCCTTAGCTTTGTTTTTGATCTGCGAACGCTCATCTTGGCAAGTCACCACCACACCTGTTGGCAAGTGAGTAATTCGAACAGCAGAATCTGTGGTGTTCACGTGCTGACCGCCCGCGCCACTAGATCGATAGTAGTCAATCCGCAAATCGCCAGGATTAATATTCACTTCAACTTCGTCAACTTCCGGAAGAACGGCAACAGTAACGGTTGAGGTATGAATGCGACCCGCAGATTCTGTTGAAGGAACACGCTGAACGCGATGCACGCCCGACTCGAACTTCAGACAACGATAAACGCCTTTGCCCTTGATGTAGCAAACAAGTTCTTTAACACCACCAATATCCGTGCTGCTGGTTTCAACAATCGAAATTTCCCAGCCCCTAGAATTTGCGTACGCCGTGTACATTCTAAACAAATCAGCGCCAAACAAAGCCGCTTCTTGTCCTCCTGCACCTGCACGAATTTCTAAAAACACCGAGTTATTGTCGTGCTCATCTGCCGGATACAGGCGATTTTCGAGCTCTTTTTCGAGTTCTGTGCGCTTAACAATAAGCGACTGAAGCTCATCTTTATAGAGCTCTGCAAGCTCATCTTCCGAATCAGCCAATACCAGACATTCGCGCTCAACCACCTCAAGGTGCTCGAGCTGCCCATGAATATCCAACAAGCCTTTCAGCAGCGCTGATCTTTTCTGGAGGTCCACACGCTCTTTACCAGGCATAGAGGCATCCGCATTGGAGAGCTTGCCAACAATTAATTCATATTCAGAGCGTATTGCTCCCCAATCAAGCATTGATTAGCTATCAATTATCGTTATTTTTTAGCGTCAGATTTATATCGAGCATTGAAGCGTTCAATGCGCCCAGCACTATCGACAAACTTTTGAACACCACTGAAGAATGGGTGACATTTTGAGCAGATTTCAAATTTAAGATTTTTGTGTGTTGAGGTGGTAATAAAGCCACTGCCACACACACATTTTGCTTCAAACTCGAAGATTTCCGGGTGGAATCCATTTTTTTTCATAATTTTATGCCTTTTTCTGCACGCTTTGCGCACAATTTGTAATAACAATAACTGCTAAAAGTATCAAAGAAAAGCCAACTTTTGTAAAGGCTGACCGCCAAAACTCTCGCTGGGATTTATTTTTGCACTAAAACAACCACCGAAGCTTCATCTCTAAGCCGCTGCTTAATTTCTCGCTCTTTTTCCGCCTTGCAAGCACCCACCAAGAGATTTTCAACCTCAGCGTAGCGCTCTTCGACAGAAAAAGGCCTTTTTTCAGCCTTTTTGTCGAGTCTGTAGAAAAAACAGTCTGAATCTCGAAAAACAGGTTTTGAAACTTCGCCAATCTTCATATCAGCAATAAACTTCATGCTGGCACCAAGAGACGATTTGCTCATCCAGCCATCAAGCTCGGTCCAAGAAAGCTCAATATCATCGGGCACTTCGCCCAATAAATTTAAATCGTCTTTAGAAATAACAGCAAAAGAAACAAAGTATTCTTCTTCTTTTTCTTTAGGATGCTGAGCACAATACTTCTCGATATCTTGTCTAGAAACCAGCGCATCACGAGGCATTAATGCATTTTCGATCGAAGCCACAGCACCTGTACGCTTGATTTGCTCTTTAATTCTTTTGGAAGTAAGCCCTTCTTTACGCAAAAAAGACTCAAACTCGCCCTGAGACCTGTACCCAAATCCATACCCCTCGCGAAGCGCAGAAAGCCGTTTATCCAAGTCTTCTTCGCTCATAATTGCGTTATAGGATTTTGCTTTTTGATACAAAAGCTCTTCTGCAATGCATTGCTCTACAGATCGCGTTTTTCCTTTTAATTGAACTTGAGGTT
The DNA here is from genome assembly GCA_040374805.1 of Campylobacterota bacterium. Classification (GTDB taxonomy): domain Bacteria; phylum Babelota; class Babeliae; order Babelales; genus VHBT01. The sequence continues at coordinate 15,122 of JBEITS010000008.1, forward strand.
CATTGAGATCTGAGCGGTGAATATTAACCTTATTCACCTGAGCCACAATCTCATCAACCAATTTTCGACCCGCAGAAAGCGGGCCGAAAAAGAATACTGCTATCGCAAGAAAGCTACGTAAGATTTTATACGTATTCATACTGTTTTCTCTGTAAAAGATATCGAAAACGCCTTAATTGCCGTCTTCACCCATGTCTTCATCCATGCCAGCTTCATTTTCCTGAATAGCTGCCATCAACTCTTCTTTACTTAAAACACGCGGCTGGTTAGACGCAGAAGCACCAAGCACATCGGCCTTAATAACCAAATTGGCAGAATTTCTAAGCCCTTCTAGCGCCTGCTCTAATGCATCGCGCTGCTTAAGCTCCTCAAGTCGACCCTTGATTTGATCACTAATCTGTGAAAATTCATGATACTGAGGCGCCTTTCTATCGGCCATAAAGACTACAAAATAAGAGGAGCCCGAAGGAACCAGCACAACCGACTCATCATGACGACCCAAAAGAACCTTACGAACAGCCGCAGGCATCTTGGCAAGAGCTGAATTCGATTCAGAACCTTTTTGATCAACAAATCCAAGTGCCGTAAATTTACCTGCACCCATTTCATCGACCATTTTTTTAAATTCACTCATTGAAGAAGCAGAACATGCTCGATCTTCCAACATTCGAGCTGACTCAGTACCATCAAATTCAACAACTGCGCAGTTTGCACCGCCCGGACGCTTAATGTACTGAGACTTATTGGCATCATATTCTGCGCGAATATCTTCATCCGAAACCACAACATCTTTTTTAAGATCTTGCACAAACGCATCGATAATCAATGAATCTTTAAGCGCTTCTGATGCATCTGCATAACGTTTTTTAAAGGCTGCATCACCCTCAATGTTCTGTTGTTTTCCCCAAACGTCTTTAATCAACAGAAAGTTAATCCAATCTTTAAGGAAATTAAGCTTGGCTGCGGGAGGTAATGTAGCCGTATCCATGCTACGCGTCATAGGAGAAGACTGGAGCATTTGTTGTAATTTTTGATTAAGAGCATCTTCAGCGATATACGGCTTGCCAAATGCTTCAACAATAACCCTTCCACCAACGGCAAGATTTTTATCGTTTACAACATCTACAACAACGGGTTCACGATGGAAAAATTGAGTGATATGAGAGCGACCAAAATATCCCGCTACGCCCACAAAGAGAGAGAAAACCACTACGCCAACAAATTTATTTCCAGATTCCATAGACCTAACCTCTTACTATTATCAACTCAAGACGAGCCTATCATCAGATGAAAATCGACCTAAAGTCTATCACAGAGGCCTCTAAATGCAATGCTCCGCACAGAGCACAGCCACACGCTCAACATAACAAAACAGGCACGGCACCTAGCGTTAAAAAAGCAGCCATGATATCATCGCCGATAAAGCCAAATAGTGCGTAGCCATTGAGGAATTGTCATGGAGCAAAAAGGCCAAATATCACTCGTAAACGCCATTTTGGGCGGAATGAACATTATGATTGGAGCAGGAATTTTAGCCGTTCCGAGCATTATTACAGCAGCAGCTGGCGACATTGGAATTTTAGCCTGGGGCGTTGCAATCGTATTTCTTCCTATCGTGCTCAGCGTTATGCGCCTTTCGCAACTCATCGATAGAGATGGTGGTATTTATGCATACTCTGCAGCAGCTCTTGGCAGACTTCCCGGCTTTATTGGCGGATCGCTCTATTACTTTGGCTACACATTTGCCGCAACCGCAGTTATTAGCCTTCTCAGACCGTTAATGCTTGCAGCGTTTCCTGGTGCTTTTATTTTCGAAAACTTATTTGCATATTACGCTCTTGCGATGAGTATTATCGCAACGCTCAACCTTGTAAGTCTTTCGATTAGCAATGCAATCTCAATTCCAGCAATTTACCTCAAGTTTTCTCCTCTGCTTCTTGTTATTGCCAGCTTTCCATTTGCATCAACGTATCCAATCTCCTTTGATCTAAGCAAAATCGGGGCCCTGCCTGGCGCACTGACCATGACAATTTTTTGCTTCCTTGGTTTTGAATATGCATTAGCCATCGGCAAAGATATTGCTAACCGAGAAAAGAATGGACCACTTGCCGTTATTGGCGCATTCTTGTGCACCACTGTTGTGTACATCCTTTTTCATATTGGCCTTCTTAAATTAATGGGCGCCCAAAACTTACTTGCCGGTGGAGTAAGCAGTTTTGCAAACTTCATGCC
>JBEITS010000103.1:0-3428 GCA_040374805.1 Campylobacterota bacterium
CTTTCTGCAACTGCACCTGTCTCAATTCTCAGAGATGGCGCAAACCCAAGCACGTTAACAACCGTCTGCGATTATGCTCAAAACTCTATGGAGCATGGAATGGCAAAAACCTACACAGAATTTGAAAGCACAACAGAAGAACAACAACACGCAGAAATAGCAGCGCTAGAAAAAGTTATCGGCAAAAATCTAAGATACGAGGGAGAAGAAGCTCATGAGGGTAAATTAGGAGTTGAAGACTGGGATGCAATGACCACAGAAGGCCTTTCCCCTGATGAGATCAACCATACAACAGATCAACCAGGCTTAAGAATAAGCGCTCTTCGCCAAGGGAACGAATTAGCCCGCCAAACAGGCAACCCTTACCCCCAAATTCTTACACAACTTCAAGCGGGTAAAACTGTTATCGTGGGCACACGAGCAACAGAAGCATTCCACTGGACAAGCCATGTCCTCGTGCCAGACACAGTACCACCCACAAAGATTAGCGCGTACCACATGGATTCAAATTCTCCACAAACACGAAGCATTTCTGCCTCTTTAAAATGCTTAATCCACGACGCTCTCCACCTAAAGCTTCCCTCCGAAAGCTCGCCAGCATACAACCGGCTTAAAAATGCGTTTAATTGCATAACCATCCGCAACAGAACTCCAGAGATGATAATCCCTCATATGAGAAACAAAGTAGAGAATGGCAAACAAGTTAGAGATAGCAGAGGCCGCGTTGTTCGTGAAAAATTCACCCCAACAACAAGCGCAGCCCCTGACGCACCTGCTACTTCTTAATAAACATGCAAAACATGTTAAAAGTTCGCACATCTTGAAACGGTAGAAACAATTTTTACCGCACTAAATGCTTATAAATATTCATTCAGTAATAGGCTCAGCACACCAAGAACCCCTCCCAGCAAAATCATTCAAAAAAAACATGCAAATGCGTGACTTTTTCTAAAAAATCTGGGCATCATCACCACTAAAAGAACGCACAAAATTGAAGAACACAATTTTGTAACGTAGTTACGTGTGCATTTTTAGAGCCACATGCCGTGGCGAACTGCTCAGGAGGCAAAATCTTATGTTGTCTACACCCTCATTCAAACAAAAATTCAGTGCTGCACTGCTCTGCCTTTCGCTTGCGTTTTCACAAAGCCCTGTAAAAGCTGCAACATTTGAAGAATACAAACCAAGCGCCAACAAGCAAATGCTCTTTCTCTTGCTTGCACCTTTTATTGATACCCTCTACAAAAACAACAAAGACTTGCGCTCATGGGATGGAATTAAAAAACTCGGCTCTCTCACAAAAGCTCACTACAAGAGCGTTCTTACCGGCACCGCCATCACTTCACGCAAGGCAGATGAAACAAAAACACAATTCATGCAACGACTCGCCAAAGAAAACCCTGCCCTTGCAACGGCAGCAGGCCTCGCCTTGGTAAGCACGCTTCATGCCGTGTGGACCGATGGAGCAACACAAGCCGCAACAGAGCTCAAAGACGTATTAGTTGGTGATGCAAAAGCTCTTGCAAGCAAAGCTGGCAGCGTAATTTCTGAAATCAAAGATGGACTTCCCGGAACAAGACGTGGAATAAAACTAGGGCTTGCTGCAGCACAAACAGCCATAGGCACAAAAAAATAAATTAAAGGAGCAGAGCGCCTGAAACACTTTTCTATGGCGCTCTGCTCTTTGCTTTATCACAACACCTCATACCACCCTCTCAGCGAATAATAATTTCACCAAGAAACAATCGCTTCAAAAAAAAGCTTTTTTAGCACTTTTTCTACACCCTTTACGCTTGCCTGCAACAAATCTCGTGATATCTGGCATTATCACAGATATTGCGTCCCCTTTAGATGTCTATGAAAACTATGTTTACGATTAAAAAAACCTTCATCCAACTTGCACTTTTTGCGGCAACACTTGGCCTTTTTACAACGCCCGCAGCAATAACCGCACGCCCCTCACTCAACAGCCACCTTGGCAGAAATATTATGTTCCCAGCACTTGTAGTTGTTGCAGCAGGCCTTGAAATCTCATACGCCAGTTACAAAAACGGAATAACAAAAAGCACCACAAAACCTTCACTCTCAACAATTGCTCGCAACATCTATGCCGATCTTAAAAATACAAAAATTTGGAGAAACAGAGCTCTGCTTGCACAACAACTTTTTGTAAAAGAAAAATCTAAAACCCTTAAGCCTCTAACGCTCAAAAATTCACTCAGAGAACGGCCAAACCCCGCCTCTTCCGTTGCAAAAGAAACGCCGCTTGTAACGCTTGCACTTGCTCTTACCGCAGGAAATATTGCGTACTCAGTATTTTGTGGAATTAAAAACCTTACAAATGCTGCCATGGCCCCCGCTAAGCCACGTACAGCAAAAAAACCAACCACATCGCCTGAAAGGGGTGAAGAGACACCTTCCACCACAGAAACAGGCGAAGCAAAAACAAACAAAGATGATGCCCATACAGACAACGATGCAAAGAAAGATGATTCTTCAGACGCTTATCTCACCGGCGCACAACCTCCGAGAGCGGGAGCCGCTGTTGATCTCGCAACTCCACCGCCAAGCCCAAAGGAAGAAAACTTTGAAAATCTAGAAGTTCCATCGGCTTTAGGCAGTTTGGGCACGCAACCAGCACTCACCGCAGGTGCAGCAGGAATGGGTTCAAGCACGGCTCGAGCCAGTGTTCCCTTAAGAATTGATCCAACTCCAACTCCACCCGCAGCACCACGCAGTTCATCTCCATCAAGAGGCGAACGCGTTGCCCACATCGGGCGTGGAGCTACGCCTCCACCAGATCAACCAAAAGTTCCCGCTACAACCGGTCCATCTGATGTCGATGCTTCACACGAAGTCGCACCATGGGGCACACGCGATGGGGCGGCTCACGTGGGAACATTAAATCCTATCATCGGGGCTCATGCCGGGCTAACATGGGCACAAATAGCTAGCCCAAGAGCCACTGGACGCGGCGCTCGAGCCCCAAGAGCTTCAACTACAAGACAACCAAAACAAACAACAGGCTCAACAGCGCTGGCTCCACATGCAGACAGAGGTGGAGTTGCTGCACCACGCGCTCTCGCCGCCCCAACACCAGGCTCAACAGCGCTGGCTCGACACGCAGGCAGTGTTGGAGTTGCACCTCCCATAAGCACCTCACGAGCAACTTCAGTTGCAGTCGCTGCTCCAAGCGCTTCAACTGCAGGACAACAAAGACCAACACAACCCTCAACAGCGCTGGTTCTACATGCAGGTAGTGTTGCAGTCGCTGCTCCAAGCGCTTCAGCAACACCAACAGCAGCCCCTGCTCGAACCGTTGAAGACGGGCATCACAATCCACACCTTACACGACAACAACGGAGAGCTCTCCAGCGCGAACAAGATGAAGCGCACCAAGCAAAGGTTGCAGCAGAAGCAAAACGTGC
>JBEITS010000016.1:0-12791 GCA_040374805.1 Campylobacterota bacterium
AATGTTGCAACACTCAAGGCTTTATAATTTTTTTGAGTTTTTTGTTGTTCTTCGGATGTGGTTACCGTGCCTTCAATAATGTCAGTTCGAGCTGCATGTTGCCGAAGAACCTCAAACGCTTCTTCTCTTGTGAGATAGCATGGAGAGCCATCTTCAGCCTGTTCGGGTTTAAAGGTTGATGGAGTGTTTGGGGCGGAGCCTGCAGGTGGCGGTGTTAAGGTGAGCCGTCGTAGCGAGATGAAGGGTGTGTCGCGTGGAATTTTTCCACAACCTATTTGGTGTAGGGCGTCTATTACTGGGATTGCTTCGGGTTGAATATAGACTCCGATTTTTCGGTTTGGATCTGATGGGGCGGTTGGATCTGGAATCATTACATGTGTGGAAATGTCTGCGACTAATTTAGTCGATTTTCTTTTGAGACTTCCAAGTTCCTTAAAAAGGCTACGGCTTGTCGAAAGTGTATCAAGCACGGGAACTTTTTTTGATAGGCCAGAGGCTAATTTGCTAGCTGCAATCAACGCTTTTATGTTGCGTAACATGCCGCGCATTTGATTGCTGTAACTTCCTGTAAGAGCTCTGAATGCAGAGCCTGCAGGTGTTGTTGCAAGGTTCCATGTTTGCCAAAAACCTGGTGCAAAATATCTTGGAAGTTGACTGTATATACTCGTGATAAAGCCCGATGGAGAAAATGTTGAAGCTAGCCAGGCGAGCCTTCTAAATTTGAAACTATTAATTGTTTCCATTCCTGCGCGTGCGGCTGGTTGGCGCATTGCTCTTTGTGTGTCATCTATTAATTCTCCTGTTGCTTGCCATCCAAAGATGTCTAGGTGTTTCCAGAGTTCTGCAGCCAGACTTGTTAATGATTGATCTCTGCCATTGGCTTTTTCATGTAAATAGCCTTTAAGCACATCAGGGTTATTTTTAATCGCATCTTGGCAGAAGGTCCGAAAGTTTTCTGGTGCGCGTCCAAGGGCCGCATACCCATCGAGTCGCGTTGAGGGGATACGCAGTGTTCCTTTGTGCTCTGCAAGTGCGTTTTTTATTGAAGTGAATTCATCGCCATCCGTTGTATTTTTTTTTCCTTGGTAGGCGGCCCATAATGTGTGTATAACATCGGGAATAGATGCGAGGGAAATAAAAGGACCGGCCGCAATATCGCACGCCAGTTTTGTGGACGCGTTGTTTCGTGCAGCAAAAATTCCGTTAGATGCTACTTGTTGGGCGCCTTTTTTTGTAAAAGCTTTTGCCAGGCCAACAGGCGGTCTGAAGTCCTCAGCTTTTTTGGCGCGTAAGCTGTTGAAGCCTTGCTTAAACAGTGACGTGGAAATAATTTTATATAAGTTACTTAAGACTTGAATGAGGATAGAGGGGACTTGAAGCTCTGCTTTTACTACTTCTTTACCTATTGTAAGCGTAGTGTTTTGTAACGCACTTTTGAGTTCCCTGCTCTCAGCCTCTTCTTGTGTGATTTCTTCTTGTCGTTGCAGTGTAGTTGCTTCTGCAGTTGCTTCTTGAGATTCGCCTTTGGCCCATTTGTTGGGCCAGCCGAGTAAGCCTCTTAAGAGAAGGTGTAAGGCAATCCATGTAGTGGAAAAAATATACGCAGATCGAACAGAGTCGTATCCAACAAAGGGGACGTTAGCAAGTTTTTGGGTAAACCGTGCATGTTGCTTTAAGAAATTGGTTGAGTTTCTGCTGTATCCTACAACGCGAGATAGCGCTTTTGCTGCGCGTGAGGGTGCAAGGGCATTAATTTCTTTTTCTAAGAATTTGTTCCGAGGAGTTTTTGTTTGGCGAAGAAATTGATTTTCATATTGTCCAAAGCATTTGATTCGAATGCTCAGCGCGCGAGCAACTTCTGGCTGCTTTAAAGTTTCTGTAATAAAGTCTCTGCGTTCTTCGGCAACTCTTGCTGAGCTTGCTCCTTCGTAAAGTTGCGCTAATTGCAATGTTTGGCCGAGGGCTAAGATTGTGCGATTAATGGATTTATGAAGTCCTTTGTCGCCAAAAAACTGCATGTCGGACAGAAGGCGTTTTGTGCAGTTCATGTTTGCAATAGCATCGCCAGGGGTGGCTAAGTTATTAAGAAAGCTGAGGGATTCAAAAAGGGGGCGCGATTTTGATGAATCGCGTAATGATGCGCGTTGCGCACCAACAAATTTTGCAATTTGACTACCTGTTTTTTCGGTTGCTGTATCTGTTGTATCTTTTACATACGCCGCAGGTTCAAGCCCTTCCCAGCCCTCTGTAAGTTCAATAAAAGCTCTGCGTGAAGGTAAGTGTAAATTGTTGGGGGTGGATGTTTTTTTTGCAGTCGGAGCAGCATGCACAGATGTGGCAGGCGCAATGACTTGAAGAACATTAAGAATTAATAATAATTTTGCGAAAAGTTTTTTTATATTCATGGCTAACCTCATGCAATCATCGCAATGTGCGGTTGTGTTGTTTGCTGACTGAGTGCCGCCGCAAAACCATCGGCTTTTTTCTTTGTATTACTAAATTTTTGGAATACTTCGAAAGCGATATTCACCGTGTTAATACCGGGCTCGAGCTTGCGGTTAGGATTAATTCTAAAGTTTTTGAGCCGTGTAAGCGTTTTTTCTAATTCTGTGAGTGGTTGCAAGTGAGATGAGATAAAGGATAATACGTTGGTGCGGCTTGTGATGGCCGTTAACATCTTAACCATAACTTTAATGGAGGCATCTGGCGCTGTTCCGTCTCCAAGTTCATCTCCTGAAATAAATACAAAATAGCCATCTGAATGAATATCTTCTGCTGAGTTTATCATGCTCACAATGGCTTCTGCTTCGGCTACCCAACGAGATTTTCCTTCAGCTGCGTTGTCTAAGCTGCTCAGATGCAGATTGAGCTCAGCAAATGGCGTCATGCTGCATTGTTGAGCTGTTGTGAATCCAAAGATATGCGCAAGAATTAACGAGAAAACCGTTGTTTTAAGCATGATAGATTTTCCACCACCATTGATGCCTGTGAGCAGCATATTTGTTGCGCTACCGTTACCCATGGTGATGTCGCTGCCAATAGCATTTTTTCCTAAGAGTGCGAACCAGGCGTTTTTTGCATTGAAGAAGGGGGTGTCATTATTGATAAAATCGACAGGGCAAATTCTGTTGTCGCCTTCGCCATATTCTTGAGAGAGTTTGGCGATGCCTAGGTAGCTATCGAGCTCGGCAAGAACGTGAATTGCTTGTCTTAGAACTTCTCGTGACTGTGGATTTTGCAGCAATGTGTATGCTCTGCGTACATCGCCTGTATGATCTAAAATTCTATGCCCCGTGGCTTTTCTGAACGTTGGTCGTTGTGCAAGAGTTGCAAATTCTTTGCACGTGGTTTGGGTTAAGTTTTGATACGCGGTTAGTTTTAGTGCAAGGGAATTCGGGAGAGGAAAGCTGAGTTTGTTTTCTTGTAAAATAGCATCAATTTTTGATGTGGTGTTGAGCAGTTCCATTGCGGGCTTTACCGTGTTAAACATGATTTTATCTAGGATGTTTATCTTAACTTTTTTCTCATCGTTTCTTGTTCTCCAGGCATCATACAAATAGCTCACAAGAACCCAGCTAAGAAGTTGCACTGCGAGAATGACTTTTCTTCTCGATGGCGTTGGCTTGGCAGGTTCGCTGGGCGCTTCTAGATAATGAATGAAATTGGTGCTTGCGTCTTCTAGTGCAGATCTAGCGCGGCTTTGTATTGACATGCTGCGTTGGCTTGCTTCAGGCGTATCGGTGGTGTGGGGTGTTGTTTGTGTGGCTCTTTCGATCGCGCTTTCGCCTGCGCCAGCTGTGTGCGGAGCTGCGGGTTGGGGGCTAATTGCACGTGTTAGTAAGCCTGCTGTGCCTCTCCACAGTGTTGTGAGCACGTTTGCTGCAGCTTGGGGAGCGCTGGTTGTTACTGCTTCCGCAGCCGTGCTTAAGCTTGTGGCGTCCGCTGCATTTGCAATAACTGCTATAGGCATTGCCAATGTAGAAGGAATCGTACCATTTTTGATTGCTTGCTTTGTTTGAGTTGCAAACAGTTGCCTAAAGATGCCAATAAATGATGTTGGAGAATTGACGGTTCGATCAGGAACGGTTCTTCCAAAATAAATGTTATGCGTCCACCTCATAGCCGTGCTTATAACAGGAGTGAAAAGATTGTTGTCTTGGCTGTTTGATGATAGTGATAAAAGTCGGCCATCGCCAAGATGGGGGGGCGGTATTCTGTGGGTAGTTGTTGCAGCTGGAGATTCTGGTGTTGTGCGTGGGTCAAAGATATCGTTAATACTCCATGGTCGTTCTCTGGGTGGTTGGGCGCAGGCACGGCGCAACTCAACGGTGTTCCATAAAAAAAGATCATTAACTAATCCGGCAAAGGCTTTGAGTGCTGTGACGGGTTTGTTGTAGGGAAAGAGGTGCTTGTACCAATAAGGTAAGATATTTTTCGCACAAAGCTTTGTTGTTGCTAGGCCGATTTCTGCTGCGGGGAAACGAGCTTTTGAGGCTGTTTTTAATGCGTTGCTAAATTTTCGGTCGTCTTGGCTTTTATGGGCAGTGTAGGCCATCCAGTCTTTAAAAATTGCTTGTGGAATACCATTAAAGCGCCAGGGAACAAAGAGCATCCAGATGGGAAATTGTACTCCAAAAGTTGATAGGCCCGCATTTTTAAGTTTGCCAAGAGGGTTCCAAAAGAAAGGAGCAGTTTTTTGCGTAATTAATGCATGAAATCGCAGGAAATTGGGATTTTCTGAAAAAAGTTTTTTAGGGAGTTTTTGGAGTAGCCATCCCGGGCGTAAATCTTCAACGCTGAGTTTTACGGCTTCATCTTCTGGAAGGATGGTATTCGAAAAAAATTGTTCTTCTTGATCGGCAAATGATTGAATTAATTTCCTGAGTTCTTCGGCTTTGTCTGAGCGGTCGATAAAACTTGCAATTAGGTTGCGTCGTTGAAGCGTTGCCGAAATTGGAGGGCGAGATACAAGAAGAGCGCCCGTATAAGCAGTTCCGCATTGAAGAAGAGATCTATCAACGGCTTCTACAAGTGTCGTTTTCCCCGAAAAAAGTTGCAAGTCTTCCCAGTCTCGCCCCTTTGTAAATCTGGTTGAGGTCTCCCATACAGGGCTGGTATCTGCAAAGAAATTGAGAATAGCGCCTCTTAGTCTGCTGCTGACCTTACTTTTCTCCGGGACGGGTGTTTCTTTAGCTAATTTTTCTAAGTTTTCGACTGAAAGCGAAAGTGGTACGGTCTTTTTTTCGCTTTCTTTAAGATCGGCGCGAAGCCAGTGTTTTTTTATTGCTTGGAAAACAGCGCGCGAGGGCACATCAATATCCATGAGCTCGGGAGCGTCAACAACGGGACTTGCGTGAAGCATCGTTGGGGCTGCAAAGCACTGCAAGATTTGAAGTGCAAATAAGAGTCGGGCAAATGTCTGTTTGTAGCGCATGAAATCCAATTACATAACAAAAACAATGAGATTAATACGTATCATGTCAGCATAGCAGGCTGAGCGAGTGATCGTAACCGGGGTAGGTCTTGGCGGCAAAATTAGCTATAAAAAGCCCTTTTTTGGGTCAAATATCTAGTTTCAGGCTGAAAATCTAAAAAAGTGTGTTAATCAGACTTTCGGTTTTTTGTGTGGTGTTTTCGTCTTGCTTAGACGAAAGAGGGGCTATTTCTTTGTAAAAAAGCTCGTCATATTCACGCGTTTTGATAACGATGGGCATGGTGATGGCGTGACCCAGCACAAGAACTTGTTTTTTAGAATCGAGAGTTGAAAGAACAGCTTTTAGCCCTGTGCTGTCGGATGTTCCTGTTAAAACAGCTTGGATGTCTCGGTCGTCATTGAGTTGGGCAATAATTTTTGTTCCCACCTGGGAAAGAACTTCCGGGTCGATGCTCGAGGGGCGTTGGTCAACAATAAGCAAAGAAACGTAGTATTTACGCATTTCCCGTGCAATTGTTCCAAAAATTGTTTGTTTGGCTGCCTGCGTGTTGAGAAATTTGTGGGCTTCTTCAATGGTTATAACAAGTTTTTGTGGTTCGGCTTTGTGGGAGGGGTTGGCCAAAAAACTTTCTGTTTTTTCTACATAATGTTGGTGGATCCGACGTGTGATGACTCCTGTAACAAGTAAGTAGCTCAGCATGGAGGTTTGGTGTCCAAACTCTAAAATTACGCTGATACCGCGGTCAAGGTACGTGAGTAGTTTTTTTACCGTTGAGCTTCCCGTGCTTTCTGGGGTTAGAAAATTAAAAAACTCGAGTCTTTTAAGCTTTCTCAAGAGCGCGCCCATAGATTCTGTGTGAGCTCCTAGGTCTTGGGCTAGTTCTTTGATGCTCGATTCGTGCGATAAAAGAACCTTGAGCCATTGTTGCTTATAGCGCGCGTACAAGAGATACGCTGCTTCAAGGGCTGTTGGGTGGAGAGCTAATTCATCTGACAGAAGCATAATATCGTCTACGGTGAGTTCGTCGTATCCAATCACGACTTCGCAGTCTGGTGCGCACCCGCGCCGCCGAGTGGATTCTGGGTCGAGAGAAAAGATGGCAACTTGAGATGGGAAAAGGGTTTTAAGTCCCTTAACAAAGGTTTTTTTATTGCCTTCTTGGCGGGCTTGCAGTCCGTATTCGCTGTGCATGTCAAAAACAAGGTTAACCGCTTCCTTGCGGGCGGTAAGCCCAGCTAAAATAAGGCGTGTAATAAAGGTTTTTCCTGTTCCGGTTTTTCCAAAAATAGCATTGCTACGTTCGGCAAGTTTGCCGAGGTCAATGCAGACGGGGCTCTTCATATCAAGGGGAGTCCCAATGTTGAAAAATGCAGGGTCGAGGTTTTCTGAGCCAAAGATGAGAGCGATGTCTTCGTCGTGAGCTTCGTAGACGGGGGAGCAGTGAGTGGGAACGGTTTTGACGGGCAGGCGATTGTTGGTTTTGTCGAGCATGATGAGTGGTTTTACAAAGAGAGTGGCAAAAAAGTTGTTTTTTCGCAGCATTTGAGAGGCAAATGTTGTGTCGTTTGCAAGTGCTGTCATGGCAAAGCCATCGCTTACAGAATCGAGAGAAATGTTAGAAATAAGGGAGAAGAAGCGATATGTTCCGCCATCAATGCACACAAATCTACCGGCTTTAATGTTTTCGATTGTGGCTTGGGGCGAGAGGCGCATCATAAGGCCTTCTACGAGCGAGCCGCCTACAATGTGGCCAATTTGTTTTCTCACGTAACATTCCTCCATTCGCAGAGCTTTGACGAATGGAGTTTAGCAAAAAATGTGCTGAAAGAATGTACGTTGAGGGGTTAAGGCAAGCTTAGTGCTTGAGCCTTAAAGAGCTTGGCAGCATTGCCGTTTGTGTGAATACTTCACGATTTCTTAAAAGAGTTGTTACGAGGTAGATGTTTGTAAAAGTGCATGTTGCAATTACAAAACAAACTACGGTGATTACTTGCTTAGTCATAATAGTTTTTAACATTCCTTAACGTTAAAAGGGGATTGATAAATATACGCAGAAAGCCCCTTTCCATCGCAAGTGTTTGGATAGACAGGTGCCATTTTGGCGTATGTAGATGGTAAATCTACGGCTTTTTTTGACATGGTCCATATGGACGCAGTCTAGCCCCGATGTAATGGAGTACAGGGCATGTACAGAAGATCACTTTTTGGTTTTGGTGCATGGATGAAGGCGTCATGCACGTGAGTGGTCGGAGTTATCGACCGTACTTTTCAAGCATAGTTGATGAGCATTTTTTGTCAAAAAGGTGTCGCTGTGAGGCTGAAAACAAGGCGCTTTTTTGCGTTTTTAGGCGTGTTTGTTCTTTGGTTAAGCCTTTTATTTTATCGTAGAATGGGATTGTTTTTCTAAAAACAGTAAAAGATGTGCTTTTTTTTATTTTGATGAAAAGCGTTTGATGTTTTTAAGTGGCTGTTTATCCTAAAGCGGTAGTTTCTTTGTTTTTTAAGGTAAAAACGTATGAAAAGTATGAATAAAATATTTTTAGGTCTTTCTTTAGCCGGTTGTTTTTTGGGGATGTCGGGTATTCGAGCTGAAGAACCTCTTTCAGTTGATAGTCAGGTTGTAAAAAACTGGGAAGATCGTCTTGAGCAGCTTGTTGTTGGTGTGCCGTGCAAGAGTTTTTATGTTAAGACTTGGCCTCAGGCACATACTCGGGCTGAGTGTACCAAGAATGGTATTAAGCGCCTTATGGAAATAACTTTGAATGAGAAGCCACAGTTTAGTGACTTCTTGAAGGATCTTACTGCTCCTCTTGAGGATTTTGCTCAGAATGTTTGGCCGGTAGCAAATTATGCGAGATTGAATCGTTTTATTAAGCATGTTTTTGCTCATCGAGCAGGGGCTGAAGAAGCTTGTTTAAATTTTATTGTTGATGATGCTGGGCGAGCAAAAAATGCAGAGCATTCACAGCGAATTGGTTGTTGCATAGATGTTATAGCGGACATTGTTGCAAAATATTTCCCGGATGCCCGCCTTGTTGCAAAGGATTTTTTGCTCGCTTTGGTTAATGATGCAACCGGAGCAGAATACGATGAAGATTCACTTATTGTTTTGTTTGAAGAGTTAAAAGCTAAATTGGGTTTGCCCAAAGGCGAGAATAATTTCCTTTTTCAGGGTCTTAATACAATTGATTTTGATTGTGCTTCACCATCTATTAATACCACCAGCAAAACCCCTGTTGGCGACGCGGCCAAAGTTTTATTTCTCACATCAGCTGCCGGCCAAAGTTTTGGATTCGGATCGAGCGTTGATTTGTATTATGCCGTGTATGATATTGCTTCAAACACGTTGTATACAGATTTAACCGTTAATCAGACCGATGAATATATCTGTAAAAATGGTATTAAGGGGGCTATTGAATTGTCTGAAGATGCATCAGGGTGTGTTTCTATGACGGTAGGATCATCTATTGTTGTAAAGAAGTTTTCAGAGTATGTTGCCCCTGTGCAACCTGCAGGTACGCCTTTTCGTATGATCTCTTCATCGAGCTTGAAGAGGGATAGTATGTTGAAAATGCATAGTGGTTCCCTTGAGGTTAAGTTTCCGGTAAGAAATTTCTTTGTTTCGTGGGAAGCTTTAACCATATAACTTTTTAAGTAATGGTTTCTTGCCCGTAGGATCAGTTATTGATCTTGCGGGCAATTTTTCTATGGCAATTGCTGTTCTTGACCTTTTTATGGTGCTATCTAAGCTTGAAATGTAGACTGTGCGCGTGTTGCACTTTTTTGCAAAAGAAAAGAATGTATGAAAAATTTTGAGCAGCTTTTTTTAGTGGTGTTCTTGGGTTTTCTATCGATGTCTGCAGGTGCGCAGGTTTCCAATTTTTCAGTCCCTTCTCAGGCTGTTCAGCCAACATCTGGTGAGATAAGAGCAGATTGGACACAGCGTCTCGAAAGGTCTTTCTTTGCTCTTCCGGGATTTCTTTTATTCATTAACCGCTGGCCTGCTCAAGAAGAAACAGAAGCGGGAATCTCTGTGCTCATTGATCGCTTTGTTTTTGCAGTAAGTGAAATTAAGCCTAGTTTGCGTGAGATGCTCTATGAGATTGCTCCGCATCTTAAGAAAACAATGAGTTTTATGGGCTATGTCCTTTCGCATGCTACGTTGCGTAATAATGTTTCTGAGCTTGTTGCGGGTAGAAGTTGTGTGGAGAGATTTCTTCCGGAGCTAGCTTCTCTTGAGGAGACAGAGAAAATAGCGAGTATGTTGCAGGCTATCTTGAGCAATAGTGAAGAAATTGTTGCGTTGGTTTCAAAACATTTTCCTGAAGCGCAGGAGGCTGCGGCTCAATTTTTGAACACGTTATATCGATTGGTCGCAGATAGTTTTGAGGAAGCAGATGCTTCAGACCTTCTTTCTGTGGGAAGACTTTTGTTGGGGCAGTTAGCATTTAGTGATGATGAGCTGGTATTGTTGCAGGATGCAACTCAGCGTATTGATGCTGCTGAGCTTGTGTCTCTCCCGCAGATGACTTCTGTTCCTGTGTTGCACCACGCCAAAACCAAGCCTTCGATGGTAATATTTTGCAGCGCCTTTTTGGGGGATGACGAGGCGATTGAGCAACTTTCTTTACCGAATGTTTTTCCGGCGCAAATATTTGCAGCTCTTTATGATGTTGCTTCATGTACGCTTTACACGGATTTTGATGTTGTTTTGTGCGATAAATATGCTTTTGCCGATGGGCTTAAGGGTGAGCTGAACCTTGAAGATGATTTTGTTTTGGGAGAGCCTCGGATGGTTCTTGGGTCTTCGGTTATTGTAAAAAAAATATCTGAGTGTCCTGTTGGTGCTTGTGATGCATCGATCTTGCGGCGGGTTGACGTGATCGCAGTTCCTGCATGCGCTAAAAACTTTACTATTTCTTGGGCTTAGCGGTTTCAGGTTTTGTTGTAGTTCGTGTTTAGTTTCTTTCTCGATTGAAGCAATTTGCGTATTGAGGCTCATCTAGGTCTTTGTTTTTGCTAGCAATCCCTCAATAGTGTTTAGATCTTTGCTCAGCGCCTGTTAGCATGTGCCGTGGAGGGGTACTCTGGGCAGCATGTGCGAGGCTATATGAATCGTAAGATCTTCTTTTTATTGGCAATAGCCATAGTCATTTTTAAGTCGTTTCAATGTTCAGCTGATGGTGTTTTGGAAAGCAAAAATAGCGCTTTGCTGACGCCCTGGATGTCTCATTACACGTCTGCTTTTTTGCCTCAATGGAATTTAGTTCCAACAGTTCAGACAACCTATGAAAAATTTGCGCATGTCGAAAAAATTCCTGCGGATGCCATAAAAAATGATGCAGATGCTTCTATACGCTTTGTGTCGGCTGACGGAATGGTAACATTGTTTGCAAACGGTGTAAGGCGCCTAGAAAAACAGGATGGAACAATTGAGTATTTTGACCGATCAACATCTGCTCTGTGTAGCATTAATTCACTTGGTGAGGTCAGAACATCATATTTAGACAAGAGCCAGAAAAACGCTTCATCTATGTCGTCTGTTGATGGTGGGGGGCTTGTTTTTAAAAGCCATAAAATGTTGGCAGACTCTCGGCATCAATTAAGTTTACTCATTCGGCTGCATGATGGTTTGTCGATTGTTTTTGAATATCCAGATGATGGCACGATTATTGCTCGCGAATCGACCGGTTGTGTTGAAGTTGTTTCTCCTGCAGAGCGAGCTGTTGAAAGTATTTTAAGTTCCCATGGGATGATTAAGATTCCGGAAGATGTTGTTTTTGTTGCTGAAGGGATGGCGTGCAAAGATGGTGAGGGGATTTCGTGCTATGTGATGAATGGTATGAAGTTTTATCTTACGCATAACGGTACAAAGAATTGTTTTTCGGCTCCGTCGTTGCAGGTTCAGCTCGATGGTTTGCTTGTTAACGATCGTTGGCTGTCGCGCTGGAAATTTTGCTCGCAAGATGGCATGCAGTACAAAAAAAGTGCCTTAAGCGGAATGGATATTTTGTTTGATGCAAGTACGGGGAAAGCATTGTTATATGTGAACTTGGCAACTCTGCAGGCGGGTGTGTTTATGTACGATGAGCAGGGGCATTATTGCAAGTGCAATAGCGTTGGTGGGGTTCGATATGGCATGGTTACTCCAATGTTAACGTATGATGGAATAACCTCTGTAGCGGGAAGCGTTTCTGTTGTTGCTCAGCGACCGATTGTGTATGAGCACATGGCTCGCGCACTTGCTGAGGTTAAATAGCTTTTAAGATTGTGGTGCTTGCGTGTTGTTGAGCATTTTCGTAGAATGCTTTCTATGGAATTGGGGCTATAGCTCAGTTGGTAGAGCGCATGAATGGCATTCATGAGGTCACCGGTTCGACCCCGGTTAGCTCCACCAGGCATTTCCTTCAGAAATGACTGGCGGGCCAGTGCTCCCCAAAACGCATCCTCTTAAGAGGGTTTATGATCTCTAAAAAATCTTTTTTGTATCTTGCATTTGTGTTTTACGCGACAGCAATGAGCTATCTTTTTGGGCTTATTGTAGGAGTGTATATTTCTTTGCTGACGTGCAGCTTCTTTATGCTTCTAACCCCTTTGGTTGCGTATGTCGCCATGTTTTCTGCGCTGTTTTCTCGCGGCAATTCTTTACGTATTTTGCAGCGATGGATGTTGGGGGTGTGGATTCTTCTTCTTATTCTTAACATTATTACCTTAGTTTTTTTTCCGATTGTTTACACAAAGACTGCTTTAACCATGTTCTTGTATCATATGTTTTTGGTTCCTATGGCTGGTGGTGTTCCGATAGCCGTTACCGGTTTTGCTGCGCTGTATTCGTGGTTGGTTGCCGAATACACAGAGTCTTGGTTGCGCCTTTTATTGTGTGTTCTTGGGGCTTTGGCTAGTTCGTTTGCCTTTCATTTTTTTATGAAAGGTTTCTATTTTGCGCAATTTATTGCCTCTCTCAACTCTACAACAATTAATTATTAGTTCTTTTGTATGTGATTTGTTCCAAGAACCTCATGTGCAGGGATGGTGTTTTTACCGTAGATGATGCGTATTGCAGGATCTAGGCAGATAATTTTTTTTATTGTGGCCACTGCGCTTGTGTTTTGTGATGTGTTGATGGTGATTGTTGGGGCTTTTTGGTTTGGCGTTGTTTGCACGTAGATTGTTCCAATTGTGCAATCTGTGAGTGTTGCGGTGTGGCCTGCAATTGTCAGCGATCCGAACAAGCAGTTTTCTGCGATTAATCTTGCTTTAGCAACGGCTTCTTGTGCGCTGGTTTCTATAAGTTTTGTTTTTTCTGTGGTTGTGAGCACGTTAAAAAAACATTCGGTGCATTTTGTTTCTCCAGAG